>JAGSPQ010000176.1 GCA_018262385.1 Myxococcaceae bacterium
ATCGCCAACCTCGCCGACAACTGCCCCTCGATTCCCAACCTCGACCAGAAGAAGACCCTTCCGGGCAGCCTGCTGGGCGACGTGTGCAACGACGACGACGACGGTGACCTCTTCAAGGACGGCGTCGACAGCTGCCCGCTGGTCTCCAACCCCAGCCAGGCGATTCCGACCGGCGCGGTCTGCAAGCTCGACGTCGACCTCGACAACGTGGGCGACAGCTTCGACAACTGCCCCAGCGCCTCGAACCCCACCCAGGCGGACACCGACGGCGACCTCGTCGGCGACGTGTGCGACTTCGATCTCGACAACGACGGCGTGCTCAACACCGGCGACAACTGCCCGGGTACCCGCAACCGCTCGCAGCTGAACGACGACGGTGACCTCCTCGGCGACGCCTGCGACTCGCGGTACTGCGTGGTGGTCGACCCGGCCAACCCGAACGACTGCCTCGACCCGAACGGCCCGTTCATGGTTCACGGCGGTGGCTCGGTGATGCTCAAGCGCGGCGAGAAGTTCCGCCTCCCGCTGTTCGCCAACCGCAACGGCGCCGCGATCGAGTACGTCTGGACCGTCGCGACCGGTGGCCGTCCCTCGGGCTCCACCGCCGCGGTCGAGAACCCGAAGGGCGCCGTCACCCTCAGCCGTCACTGGGAGTACGCGTACACCGACGGCAACACCCCGAGCTTCACCGCCGACGTCGACGGTGAGTACACCATCCAGGTCACCGGCACGCTGGCCTTCCCGGATCGCGCTTACCCGGACCAGAACAAGTCGACCTCGTCGCTGAAGATCTCGGCCACCCCGGACGGCAAGGCTGGCCCGAAGTCCTGCAGCGCGATTGGCTTCGACCCGGCGCTGATGGGTCTGGGTCTGGCGCTGCTGACCATGATTCGCCGCCGCAAGGCCTAGCAAAACCAAGTCTCAACTGGCGCCCCCCGTCGGCCTACGCTGACGGGGGGTTGCCGCGTTCTTGACCCTGTTGCTGCTGTCTGGAGGTTTCGATGAAACGACTGAGTGCACTGATCGGGATGGCGGTTGGACTTGCCGGTTGCTCAGACGCTTTCATCGAGCCGAAGCCCGTCGAGCAGACCAACATCGACAACCGGCTGACCCTCACCGGTACCGTCTGCACCGATCGCCCCAGGCCCGACGGCTTCCCGGTGAAGGTCGTGCTGGTGGTCGACCAGTCCGGCTCGATGTGCGTCTCGGATCCCCCCGGCTCGCAAGAGGTCGGCGGCTTCTGCCAGCAGATCGCCTCGCGGGTCGTGCCCCCCGGCGTCACTGAGCCGGCGCGGGTGCGCGCGCTCAAGCGGTTGCTGGCGCAGTTCTCCACCCAGTCCAATGTCAGCGTCTCGCTGGTGCCGTTCGAGACCAACGTGAAGAACCCGTATCCCGCCTCGACCGGCTCGGGGACGTCGCGGTTCACCCGCGCCGACAACCCCGGCCTGCTCACCGCGCTGCAGAACCTCCAGTCGCAGCTGGGCAAGGGCACCGACTACCAGGGGGCGCTGAGCTACGCGTACTCGGTGATCGCCGACGACATCAACCTCGTCAACCAGTCGAACCCCGAGCTGCTGCCCCGCACCCGCTACGTGGTGGTGTTCCTCACCGACGGGACGCCGTACCCGCGCTGCGCCGGCAACGACATGCTCACCACCTACGCTTCCCCCGACAGCCCCGAGCTGCTGTGGCAGGACTCGTCGGGCAGCGGTGACTTCTGCAACCAGATCGATCCCGAGCCCTGCATGCCCGGCGACAACTCGTGCGTCGTCGGCTTCGTCAAGGGCACCGACCGCAACCAGAACTACCAGCTGTTCAGCTACGTCGATCAGCTGATGCAGCTGCGCGACGCCTACAACATCGGCGACATCCGGCTGCACACCGTGCTGCTGTTCAGCGAAGCGGCGGTGCGCGCCTGCGGGCCGATCTGCCAGGACATCTACGGCACCTACCCGGGTATCGCGCCGGTCGACTACCCGCCGGCGGCGAAGAAGATCGCCACCTGGACGCTGCAGCAGTTGGCCCAGCGCGGCAACGGCGTCTACCAGGAGTTCGTCAACGGCGACATCCAGTCGCTCGGCCTGGGAGCGCTCGACTACTCCTCGCTCGCCTCGAAGAACGTGATGAAGCAGCTGCTGGTGAAGTCGATGTCTTCGGCGCCCGGAGACGAGGATCGGATGGTCGACACCGACGCCGACGGGCTGATCGACGAGCTCGACCAGGCCTACAAGTACAAGACGAACAACTTCTTCGCCGACACCGACGGCGACTGCTTCGACGACGACTTCGAGGTGCGCCACTACGACGAGGGCTTCCGGCCCGACGCGAAGGACGGGCGCGGCTGCGACCCGATGTCGCCGCTCACTCCCGGCTGCACCTGCGCCGACAACGACGGCGACGGGCTGTCGTACCAGGTCGAGCTGTACCTGAAGACCAAGGACACCCTGATGGACACCGACGGGGACGCGATCCCCGACGGGCTCGAGGTCCGCTACGGGCTCGACCCGCTCAAGCGCACCGCCAACGGCCTCGACACCGACGGCGACGGGCTGCCGGACTCGCTCGAGATCCGCTCGGAAAGCAACCCGATCAAGCGCGACAACGTCTTCTTCGACAAAGAGGGCTACCAGTACGAGACGAAGGCGATCGAGCAGCCCGACAAGAGCATCTGCTACGAGTTTGCGGTCAGCAACCTGAAGCTGGTCACCCCGCCGAAGCAGGCCGGCCTCACCCAGGGCCACAACCTCTTCAAGGTGTACTTCGCTCAGGCGCCCGAGTCGGGGGTCGCCACCGACTACGGCGTGTGGAGCGTGGGCTGTGCCTGGGCTCAGTACGATCCGCCCAGCGTGCGGGTGCCTGCGGCCCCCAACCTCAATTTCGTGAACACCAACTTCCGGCCACCCCGTATGCTCTCGAGCCCGGCGCAGTACCGCGGTGGCTGCATCGGAACCGCACCGTGACGAGCCGTTGATGCGATTGGGCCGGAAGGAACCGAACGATGAGGGTTGAGCGATGAGGCTGCGGTGGTCGCATGCGGTGCTCGCCGCCGTGCTGGCGGTCGCCTGCACCGACACCTACATCCACGATCCGCGCCGGGTCGACAACCTGCCGGCCGATCGCGCGCTGGCGCTGGAAGGGAAGTTCTGCACCCCCTCCACCAACGAGGTGGTGCGGCCGATCAAGATCGTGCTCGCGATGGACGCCTCGCAGTCGATGTCGGTCACCGACCCCGACGGCAGCCGCGCCAAGGCGCTGATCGAGCTGATGGACACCCTGCCGCAGGACCCCGAGATCTACATCTCGGTGATGGTGTTCGCCGGCAGCGTCAGCGCCTACCTCACCGCGTCCAACCAGTTCGAGCAGTTGATCGCGATCACTCCCGCCGACCGCTACCTGATCACCCAGCGGCTGTTGAACTACGTCGCGCCCGGGAACATGCCGAACCGCGACTCGACCGACTTCGTCAAGCCGCTGTCCGAGATCTTCGCGTTGATCAGCCGCGACATCACCCAGACCCGGGTGGCAGCGGCGGGCAAAGAGTCCGAGACCCGCGCGCGGTACTCGGTGATCTTCCTCTCCGACGGCCAGCCGACCAACAACCAGGACGACGAGCTGCTGTGCGGCGACGCGGTCCGCCGGATCCGCCAGCTGAAGGATCTGGCCGACGACGTGCGGGTCAACACTGTGCACGTGTTCGTGCCCAACCAGCCGATCGCCTCGAGCGTCTGCAACCTCGACGGCGGCGTCCAGCTGCCGGCCAATACCAACCAGAGCTGTGGGATTCCGCTGCTGCCTCCGGGCGCGTGCCCGCTGCTGCAGATCAACCAGAACGCCGAGCGGCTGGAGAAGATGGCCTCGCTGGGCGGCGGTGACTTCCGCGACTTCCGCAACAACGAGCCGGTGAACTTCCTCAACTTCCGCTTCGGCCAGACCCGCAGAACGTTCGTGTTCGACAAGCTGGTGGCGACCAACTTCTCGGCGCTGCCCGGCTCTCCAGAAGACGGGGGAGACACCGACAGCGACGGGCTGAAGGACGACGACGAGATCCGGGCGCGGACCAACCCGTGGGTGAAGGACACCGATGGCGACGGCTTTTCCGACGGAGTGGAAGAGCACTTCCGGCGGGTCGGGGGCTCGTTCACGCCCGCCGGCGTGCCGCTGCCCGATGGCGGAGGGCTGGATCCGGGCTGCCCGCCTGCGCTGCGCGGAGTCGACGCCGACTGCGACGGGCTGAACGACTGCGACGAGCAGATCATCGGCACCAACTCGCTGAGAATGGACTCGGATGACGACGGCATCGCCGACGCAATCGAGTGGCAGATGCAGTCGCAGCCGTCGGGAAAAGACCTCGGCCAGGATCCGGACAACGACGGGCTGAAGACCGGCGACGAAGTGATGATGCACATGGACCCGAAGGTGGTCGACGACTCGAAGCTGACCGCGCAGGCCTACCGCTACCTGGTGCAGCGCAACGGCGAGGTCGACGACGGGGGCCGCCAGTGCTTCACCTTCCGCATCGACAACGTCTCGCTCGCGTACACCTGGCCCGACATCCGAGACGCGGGAAATCCCGACGGCGGC
Source organism: Myxococcaceae bacterium (assembly GCA_018262385.1). GTDB lineage: Bacteria > Myxococcota > Myxococcia > Myxococcales > Myxococcaceae > JAGSPQ01. Next base: position 4,582 of record JAGSPQ010000176.1, read on the forward strand.
GCGCCGCTGTTCCGCCGCGGCGCGGGCTACAACGACCTGTTCGTCACCACCTCGATGACCCCGGGCGATGACCCGAACGGGCGCACCCTGATCCGCTCGTACCGGCACCAGACCTCGCGCTACCCGGTGGGCGGCATCAGGCTCCCGAGCGACGGAGTGATTCGAATCGACACAAGCGACTTCACTGCCGGCTGCGGGCAGAAACAGACCGGGCCGTGACACGAGGGTAATGATGAAAACCAGTTGGTTGCTGATCGCCCCAGCGGTGCTGCTGTTCGCCTGTCCTCCGCCGCCCAAGTGCAATCCCGAGGAGGAAGACTGCGGCACCGACGCCGGGCCGCCTCCCGACGTCTGCAACACGCGCGACGAGGCGCTGACCCTGGCGGAGTGCGAGATCCCGTTGCGCACCACCGCGACGTCCGATGCGGGCGTCATGGGCTACCTGAGCGTGGCGATGGACCAGGATTGGTACATGGTGAAGATGCCGACCCTCTCCGCGCGCTCGCTGGTCCACATCTCCGCCGGCTACGGCGCGCCGTCGACGCCGGTGAACCTGGCGGTCTCGGTGCTGAAGGAAGACGGCACCACCGGCATCGCTCGCAAGATCGACAGGCACGGCGCAGCGGCTCCCAAGCCGGTCGACATCATCTTTCCCTACGCCGAGTCGAACGCGAAGCTGCTGATCGTGCTCGCCGACGAGGCGCTCTCGAACAAGGCGATCTTCGACGTTCGCAACCAGTACGCGGTGTCGGTCGACGTGTTCGACAACCCCGACGCCAACGAGCCGAACGACACCGTCCCCACTCAGATCCCGCTGACCGCGTCGGGCGCGATGCTCACCGGCCAGGCCAAGGGCGCGCTGGCGACCGACAACGACGTCGACAAGTACACCTTCGCCGCTCCGGCTGGGCGGAAGGTCCTCTACCTCCACCTCACCATGCCCAAGCTGACCCCCCAGGCGCTCTCGCGGGTCAGCTACACGCTCTTCGACCCGACCGGGAAGCCGGTCGCCGAGGGCACCGCGCTCAACGAGTTCGTCCCGGTGGATCTGGCGACCGCCCGCCTGGTGTCGATGGGCGACTACACCCTCGACGTGCGCGGCTACAAGGCGGCCAGCTCGACGGCTGTGACCCAGGGCGATCTGCGGATGCTCTACACCGTCGACGTTCAGATCATGGACGACCTCGACGTGAACGAGCCCAACGACACCCAGCTCGCGCCGAAGGTGGTGCCGCTGGCGTACGGGGCGTCGGCCAGCTTCACCGGCCGGCTGGGCTACGTGCCGGACCCCGACATCTTCGCCCTCGATCTCGCCGCCACCGGCAGCGCGGGAGTGATCCGCTACCGGCTGGTGCTCAACGCCGGCGCGCCCCGGTTCGCGCCGCTCGCCCCCGCCTCGGATCGCCAGCTGCGGATCGTCAACCACGTCACCGCCGGCGGGCCCACGGTTGCCGACAAGCGGGTGGCCTGCAAGACCAACGCGACCGTCTGCCCCAAGGGCTACGAGGGCAGCGCGCAGAACCAGGCCCTGGTCGAGGCGCTGTGCGACACCCAGGATCCCCCGTGGTGCTTGTGGATGGAGCGCACCGAGGACCGCGACTTCACCAACCTGCGCAACATGGCGGGTTCGATTCCGGTGCCGGCCCACGGCGCGCCGGCGCGCTACTTCCTCTACGTGCAGGACGAAGGAACCGACTACGCCGACGATCGCGACTACACGATCTTCGTCTCCTACGAGGCGGACCCGGACGACACCACCCGCGCGGCGCAGCCGTTCGAGACGGTGGGCGCGGCGCTGGCCGAGAACGCCAGCTTCCCGGTTCCGGCCGGAGCGGGCGTCAGTGGGGTGCTCAGCCACGGGTACGGACGGGTGCTCGAGAACCGGATCGATCGGGGCGAAGGCGTTCGCGCCGCCAGCGACTACGACGCGGTGCCGACCGACTACGACCGGTTCGAGTTCACCTTGCCGGCGGTCACTCCTCCTCCTGATCGCAGCTGGGCGCTGCAGTGGGAGATCGGGCACAACGACGCCGGATCTCCTCCTTCGGATCTGACCCTCGAGGTCACGTTCTGCACCACCGCCACCACGGCCGACGGCGGCTGCGGGGGGACCCCCACCGCGGTGCTCGCCTTCAGCCCCGACCGGATTCAGCCCTGGTACGGCCAGAGCCTCTCCGACCGCGGCATCCTGTGAGCACGGTGGTCACCGCTCAGCCGCTGGGTTGCTTCTGCATGGAAGGCCGGTTCATGAGCAGCGGCCACTTCTTCGTGAAGGTGGGAGGGGTGGATCGAAATCGCGACGAGCCGACCTACTACACGGTGCGCCAGAGCCTCGCCCCGTACCCGCCTCCCTCGATCACCATCGACGGGGGCGCGTTCAACTGCCCGTCGGCGGCGGTGGATGGCGGCTCCTGCCGGTTCGCCGGGCCGTAGCGGCCCACCCCGCCGGCGCATGCAGCTCGGGGCTCTTCGCTTCGGGGGCTTCGCCCGACGGGCATCCCCCGGCCGATGAACCGCAGCTCACCCAGCCGCCCTCGCTCCAGCCGGAACCTCGTTCGACGAATGGCCGAGGAACGGCGACTCGGGTTGCTCGCTACGCCTCGGCCAGGAGCCCGGCCGAGGAACCGGCGACCCCCATCACGGCCCGCCGTCGCCCGGCTTGAAGCCACGGCCGCTGATGCCGATCGTCTTCATCGGCGAGCTCTTGGTGGTGGCGTTGGTCTCGGCGTTCGAGACGATCAGGATGCTGCCGTTGTAGACCTTCTCGGCGGTGGGGGTGAAGAGGACGCGGATGAAGGTGGTCTCCTTCCCCTTCAGGGTGAGCTTGAGCGGGCCCTCGGGGACGAACGCCTGGTCTCCGGTGTAGGCGGCGCTCTCGATCTTCAAGTCCTCGAGGCCTCCGTTCTGAATCTGGATCGAGTCGGTCTTCATCGTGCCGATGTAGACGCCGGACCCGAACTCCTGACCAAAGCCGAGTGACTCGCGATCGACGATCAACTGGGGCTTTTGGGGCAAGGACTCCTTCCCACAGCCCAACGAAGCGACGATGATGCCGAGGGAGAAAATGCGCGCGAGACAGGTCATGCCGCGGTTTTTAGCTCAACTGGCTGGGCTCGTCGCGATTACCTTGCTCGTTGCGGCGTGTGGCGGGAAGCGGGAGGCCTTCCTCGGCACCCGGGTCGAGGACAGCTGCGGCGCACAGTGGCCGATTTGCGACAAGATCGCCGGCTGCCTGCTGGGCGACTCCAACTACCTCGAGGGCCGCTTCCCCGGCAGCCGGCTGGTCGGGATCCAGGTGTTCGAGCCTTCGACGGTGCGGATGAGCTTCCAGCTGGAGAACGTCGGCGCTGCCGGCACGGAGACCGCGCTCAACTTTTTCGAGGACCGCTGCCGCGCGCGGACCCGGGTCACCATCTCGGGGCGAAGCTTCGTCGGGGAGAACGACACCGTCGGCTTCGTCAAGCGCGAGGCCGAGCTGTCGGGGGTGGGCGATCACCTGATCGAGTTCTCGTCCGACGTCCGCGCGACGTACCTGCTGAAGATCGACGTGATTCCGACGCGGCTGAAGTCGACCGAAGGCCAGCCGTAACCGAAACGTGGACGGCATCCCCGCGCAGCTCGGCCGCTATCGGATCGTCCGGCTGCTGGCCACGGGAGGAATGGGCGAGGTGTTCCTCGCGCGGCAGGAAGGCCCGGCCGGCTTCTCGCGCCCGGCGGTGGTGAAGCGGGTCCTCGCCCACCTCGCCCGTGAGCACGACTTCGTCCAGATGTTCCTCGACGAGGCGCGGCTGGCCGGGAACCTGGCCCACCCGAACATCGTGCAGATCTTCGAGCTGGGTGAGGCCGACGGCACCTGGTTCATCGCGATGGAGTACCTGCACGGCCGGTCGCTGCGCCTGGTGCGGCAGCAGCTGGCTCGCACCGGGGTGAAGGCGAACCCGGTGCAAGCGGCGCGGATGTTGAGCCAGGCGCTCGACGGGCTGCAGTACGCGCACACCCTCGCCGGGCCCGATGGCGTCCCGCTCGAGGTCGTCCACCGCGACATCTCGCCGGACAACGTGTTCGTCGGCTTCAACGGCGTGGTGAAGGTGCTCGACTTCGGAATCGCCAAAGCCGCCAACGCGATCTCGACCACGCGCACCGGCATCGTCAAAGGCAAGTGCGCGTACATGCCCCCCGAGCAGCTGCGGGGCGAGAAGCTCGATGGACGCACCGACGTCTACGCGGCGGGGATCGTGCTGTACGAGCTGCTGTCGGGGGACAAGCCCTTCGTCGGGCCCAGCGACGTGGCGGTGATCAACCAGGTGCTGACGGCGCCGGCTGCGCCGCTTCAGAGCAAGGCGCCCCACGTTCCGCCGGCGCTGTGCGCGATGGTGATGAAGGCGCTCGAGAAGGCGCCCGAGGCGCGGTGGCAGACCGCGGGCGAGTTCTCGAGCGCGCTCGAGCGCTTCGTCGCCTCCAGCGGAGAGCCGAACACCAACGCGGCGACCGCGGCGTACCTCAAAGAGCTGTTCGGCGAGGTGGGGCCGGACGACCCCGGGCTGACCTTCGCCACTCCCCCGGGCCGGGTGGCCAGGCAAGGTGCCCCGCCCGGGACGCCCCTTCCGCTCCTCACCGAGTGGGACGCGGCGCCGCCCCAGCGGCTGGCGGAGCACGACCTGTTCGGGACGGTGGAAGACGAGCTGGCCGCTCCGCCGGCGCCAGCGGCGGCCGAGTCGTCCCCTGCGCCCGCCGTGCCGCTGGAGCCCGAGCGCCCCGAGCCACGGGTGTTGCCGCTGGCGGTGGAGCCGGTGTCGCAGCGGCTCGAGCTCGATCGGCCGGCGCCCGTGCCTGACCCGCCGTTGCCGGTGCCGACGCCTGACCTCGCACTGGCTGCGTCGCCTGAACGGGCGGCGACCCGGCGCTGGCCGTTGATCGCGGTGGCGGTGGCGGTGATCGCCGGGGTGGCCGCGGTGGGCCTGAGCGGGTGGTACCCGAGCAACAGCGTGGCGATGAAGGTGCCCGACGTCGCCATCCACTCGGAGCCGTCGGGCGCGAGCCTGCGCATCGGCGACGACCAGGTCGGAAAGACCCCCTGGACGGGCAGCAACGTCTGGACCGGCGAGGTGGCCTTCGAGCTGTCGGCGCCCGGCTACCTCGACAAGCGGGGCACCTTCCGGGGCGGCGAGCCGGTGCAGCTGAACGTGAAGCTGCGAAAGAAGTAGCGCGCCTCTTTCAGCGCCCGCCGAGCGTCGGCGCTTCGCCTTCCATCCACAGGTACAGGCTCTGCGAGCCGCGCGGGTGCTTCTCCCACGGGTCGGCGGTGGTGTAGTCCCAGCCGTAGGGGTCGACCGCGGTTGGCTTGCCGGTTCGGGTGCCGGTGAGCTTGTGGACGACGAAGAAGAGCAGCGGCTCGCTGACGCACCCGCTGTTGCCCGACAGCCCGATGCGCTGGCCGGCCTTCACCTTGTCGCCCGGTTTCACCACCACCGTCGACAGCCCACTGTAGGTGGTGGTGTAGCCGACGTCGCCCAGCCGCTCGTGCTTGATCTCCACCGCCAGCTCGCGGTCGACCATCTTGGCCAGGATCGGGCAGTAGTACTCGGGCTTGTAGCCGGCGGAGGCCACCACTCCGGCCTGGGCCGCCAGCACCGGCGTGCCAACCGGCATCCCCCAGCTGTAGCCGTCCATTCCCTCGAGCAGGCCGAACATCTCGAGGCCACAGTAGGCGAGCTCCTTCGAGGCCGAGTCGTAGGGCGCCAGCTCGCCCGGGGTCTCGTGATCGAAGAGGTAGAAGACCGGGTACTGGTTGTCGAACGGGCGCTGGAGAATCGGCAGCTGCTTGTTCTTCTGGCCCGGCATCGACGAGCAGCGCCGGGCCCCGAGCCGGCCATCGCGCGGCGGCAGCGGCCCCGGAGTCGGCTTGTCCTTGCAGTCGCTGAGCACCAGCACCGACAGCAGACCGAGGATCGCGGCACGCATCAGCAGGTCACTTCTTGCCGGCTTTGAGCCGTTCGACCAGCGCGCGGGCGACGCGGAACGCATTGGCCGCGATGGTGAGGGTGACGGGCACGCCGCCGCTGCTGGGCATGAAGCTGCCGTCGACGACGTAGAGGTTCTTCACCGAGTGCGACCGGCAGTCCTTGTCGAGCACGCTGGTGGCGGGGTCCTTTCCGAACCGGCAGGTGCCGCCCTGGAGGATCTTGGTCTCGCCGGCCACTCCCATCCGCTCGAGCTTGTCGGGATCGAGCGCGGCGAGGATCTCTTCCCCTCGCTCGACGATGAAGCGGGTCATCTTCAGATCCAGCGGGTGGCGGGTGATGGTGATCGCCGCCACCGGCAGGCCGTACTTGTCCTTCACGTTGCCGTCGACCCCGACATAGGTGCCGTCGGTCGGCAAGAACTCGCCGTAGATCTCGAACTGCAGCTGCCGGCTGTCGCGGTACTCGCGGAGGCGATCTTTGAGCTCCTTGCCGAACACCCCTTCCTTCCCCTTCCTGGCGATCCCCACCGCCGCGAAGATCGGGTTCGGGTGGACCCACATGAAGCCCATCGTTCCGCCCTTGCGGAAGCCGAACTTGTCGTCCGGCATCAGGTAGAAGTCCTGCACGCTGCGGTTGACGAACGGCGAGGGGAAGTCGAGCCACGGCCAGCGCTTCTTGTTCTTCGCCACCCGGAAGGTCGCCTTCGACTCGCCGAAGCTCGAGAAGACGAGGTTCTTGCCGACCAGCCCGTTGTCGTTCGACAGGCCGTTGGGGAAGCGCGCCGACTTCGAGTTGAGCAGCAGCCGCGCGCTCTCGATCGCGGTGCAGCTGACGACGATGATCTTCGCCGGCTGTTCCTGGGTGACGCCGTCCCGGTCGAGGTAGACGACGCTCTTCGCGTTGCCCTTCGCGTCGACGGTGACCTGGGTCGCCATCGAGTTGGGCCGCAGCTCGACCTTGCCGGTCGCGAGCGCGCCGGGGATGAGCGAGGCGTTGGTGCTCGCCTTCGCGCCGTGCTCGCACCCGTAGCTGCCGCAGAGCGTGCAGTAGCTGCAGGGGTTGCGGCCCTTGTAGGGGCGGGAGAGGATCCCGCGGGCGGTGGGCAGCGAGTGCCAGCCCAGCTGCTTGATCGCCTTGTCGAGCTCCTTGGAGATCGGGTGCTCTTCCAGCGGCGGCAGCGGGTAGTTGCCCTTGCGCGGCTCGAGGAACGGGTGGGGCACCGCGTTGCCCGAGACGCCGAGCTCTTCTTCCGCCTGGTCGTAGAAGGGGGCCAGCTCGTCGTAGCTGATCGGCCAGTCGGCGAGGTTGGCGCCCTTGATCGCCCCCAGCTCGGTCTTCAGCCGGAAGTCCATCGGCTTGAGCCGGTAGAAGTAGCCCGACATGTGCACGGTGCCGCCGCCGACGCAGTTGGCCGTCCACCCCTCGTTGGTGCGGGAGAAGGGCGCGTTGGCGCCTGCGCGCAGCAGGTGGGGCTCGTCCCACGGCAGCGGCATGAAGAAGTTGCGGCGCGAGTTGAGGATCTCGTCGTGGACGAAGTCCTTCGCCTGGTAGTGGGCGCCCTTCTCGAGCACCACCACCTTCAGCCCCGCCTTGCCCAGCTCGAGCGCCATCGGAGCGCCGCCGGCGCCGCTGCCCACGATGCAGACGTCGACCTCGTCGAGCGCCATCAGCAGCCCTTCCCGCCGCCGCACATCGCGGTGTGCAGGTGCCGCACCCCGTCGTAGCCGGCAGCCGGATCGGCGATCGAGGTGCCGACCAGGCTGAAGCCGACCAGCGCCCAGCCGACCCGGTCTTTGTTTCCGCCGTAGCTGGGATCTCCGAGGAAGCCCTCGAGCGACAGCACGATCAGCGTCTCGTACCAGCGCTGCTCGCCGCTCTTCTCGGGGCTGTCTTTGAAGATCGTCAGCAGCTCGTCCTGCTGCGCGGGCGCACAGGCGGCGAAGCCCTTCTGGAACATCCGGTTCGCGCGCCGATCGAGCGCGGCGATGCCCGGAATGAAGTCGGCTTTCATCTTCTGCAGCTGCGGCGACTGGAGAATGCGGTCGAGGTACTCGGGCACGTGGGCGTCGAGGGCGCCGGGATCCTGGTCCTTGGGCAGCACCCGCTCGCAGGCGGCCGAGACGATGTCCCACTCGCCGTCGGTGAAGGTCCGGTGCGAGCTGGTGAGCGCCTGGTGCGGCTTCTTCGCAATGGCCGGCGGGCCGGCGTCGATCGGCTTGTCGTCCTTGCAACCACCCAGAAGCACAGTCCCGCCGCCGACGAAGGCGAGGCGCTGCACGAAGATCCGCCGCGTTTGACTCATGAGCGCATCAAGCATGCCTAGGAACGACGCGCACGTGTAGACTCTTTCACGCGATTCCAGGGCCAGAAGCGTGTCGGGGATATCCAACGTGACAATTCGATTCTGCTGGGTGGGACTGCTCGTCGTTACGGCTGCGTGCAGCAGCCCGCCGGGGTTCAACGACGGAGGCCGCAAGGACGGCGGCGAGGGCGAGGACTGCAACGCCACGAAGAAGTGCGCCGAGGGCCTGTTCTGCCTCGCCGGCAAGTGCACCGGGCAGTTCTCCTTCTACGACCTCGACGATGCCGGACCGCAGATGCTGTACCTGTCGATGGCGCTGCAGGCCGACGCCGGCCGGGTGGGGATCGCCTACTTCGCCCAGGTCGACGCGTTCGGCGGCACCTACGGCGCCGACGGCGGGCTCGCCGATGGCTACCGCGCGGCCGACGGCGGCAACACCGGCAACTACGAGATCCGCTACGTGGAATGGAACAACGGGGTCGCCTCGCCGCCCCAGATGATCCGCACCGTGCAGCGGGTGTACGGGGTGAGCGTCGCGTTCCAGCAGAACGGAGAGCCCGCGGTCGCCTACCTCGGTGGCGGCGCGGACATGTCGGCCTACTGGTACCAGTCGGACGCGGTGGTGGCCTACCGCAGCGGGGGCAACACCTGGACCGAGAACTCGGTCGCCACCCGCAGCGATCAGAGCCCGTGCGGCTCGCCCCTGGACATCGGCTTCCTCGTCGGCCTCTTCCCCTCGCTGGTGTTCGACGGCCCCAAGGCCTACCTGTCGTGGCGCGACGGGCACAACGGCCAGTTCCCCCAGCAGGACTGGGCGGGCAGCGACCTGAAGATCTCCGAAGGGGGCCCGACGGCGTGGACCACCCGCTGCCAGATGTCGAGCGGCAACATCAAGTACGCGTACGGCGCCCGCACCCAGATGGTGATGGCCAATGGGCAGCCGGCGGTGGTGCACGATCGGGCCTTCGGCGGAGCGG
>JAGSPQ010000995.1 GCA_018262385.1 Myxococcaceae bacterium
GAAGGTGATCTCGAAGAAGCTCACCGGAATCAGCTGCCTGTTCGCCGGAGTGAAGCCGAAGGACAAGAAAGACGGCTCGAGCGACTTCACCCTGCGCAACATGACGTTCGAGAAGGGCGTCTTCGTCTTCCGGATTCACCCCGACGAGGCCAACGTCGCCGACAGCGCGAAGGCCACCCTCGAGAAGGCGCTGAACTGACGATGAAGCCGGTCGTGACGCTGCTGTCGCTGGCCTCGATCCTCGCCCACGCGCAGGCCCTCGAGGTCGCGACGGTGAAGGCCTTCCAGGGCACCGAGGGACAGAGCGTCGTGCTGGCCCTGCTCAAGCCGGTGAAGCAGGGCCAGGCGCTGCTGCGGATCCAGGGAACCGGCTCCCCCTTCGACGGCCTGGTGCTCGCCGGCCAATTCGAAGAGCGCAGCGGCCGCTTCAGCACCCGCTTTCACGGCGGGCCCTGGAATGCGCTCCAGGTGGCCGACGGCAGCGGGCGGGCCTGGTTCCCCGAGGTGAAGGACTTCGGGGTGAAGTTCAGCGACGAGCTGACCGCCAGGGTCACCGCCGCCGAACTGCTCGCCGAGCACCAACGACAGCTCGCGGCAGGAGACCTCGCGATGTTCGCCAAGAAGGAGCACCCCCACCTGACGAAGAAGTACGAGGGCAAGGCCGCCGCGGCGATGGCCGGGCTCGGCAAGGCCTGCCCCAGGACGTTCGCCTTCGTGTGGAGCTCGTTCTCGGACGACGAGATGGACAACCTCGACATCTGGGCGCTGTGCGAGCCGCTGGTCGTCGCGGTGCGCCAGAAGTGCGAGGCCGCAAAGGGCAGCGCGAGGCTGGTCTGCCGCATGGGTCCGAAGCTCGAGCTCGCGCGCGGGGGTGACGCGATCACCTTCACCACCACCCCGAAAGGCAACACCCTCGGCCTGTCCTTCGTGGCCGCCGCGCTGGGGAACTGACGATGCGCCTGCTCCTGCTGCTGTTGCTGACCAAAGCGCCCGCGACCTTCGAGGACCTGAAGACCCTCGCGGCGCAGCAGTCGTACCCCGAGCTGCTCGAGCGCGCGGAGGATGTCGCGCCGGCCGCGCGCAACGACGCCTGGCGAGAGCTGGTCGCGACGGCCGCCACCCGCGTGGTGCAGTCGACGAAGATCGCGGACGACCCGTTCGGCCAGGCCGCCCGCGCGGACGCGCTGATCGAGCGCTTCTCGTTCCTCGACAAGCAGCCCGCATTCCTCGCCGCGCGCGACGAGGCGATCGTGTCGGGCCTGCGGCGCTGCGCGAGCGCCAACGACGAGGCCTGCTTCAAGCTCTTCGGCCGGTACGAGAAGACCCTCTCGCCCGCGGGGAGCCTGGCGGCCGGCAAGGTGCTGCGCCGCAACGGCTCGTTTGCCTACCGCCCGATGGTGCTCTTCGCGCGGGCCGTCGGCGGCAAGGACGCAGCGGCCTGCAAGGACCCCGATGTGGCGGACGCGGTGCTCGCCGCGCTCGACCTCCCCGCGGAAAGCGAAGGAGCGAAGGCCGGCCGCCAGGTCGGGTACGAGTGGTGCTGGGCCGCGCTGCAGCCGAAGCTCAAGGCGGCGATGATCGGCGCCAGCTCGATGCGCCTTGCCAACGCGTGCAAGCCGATGCGCGAGAAGAAGGCGCTCACCGAGCTGCAGGACGAGCTGTGCAAGGACGTGGATCTGTAGCGGCCCCTGCGAGCCGTTTACGTTAAGTTGCCGGCTCCATGCTCGTGACCCTCGGAGCGGTGCTGCTCCTCGCTTCTCCCCCTGCGGCACCGGTGAAGGTCGCGGTGCCCAGCTTCACCGTGATCGGGATGGACCAGAGGCTCGGTGAGGCGTGGGCCGAGCGCTTCGTCACGCTGCTCGGCAAGGGTGGCGACCTCAAGCTCATCACCGCGAAGGACATCGAGCAGGTGCTCGGCCTCGAACGGCAGAAGCAGCTGCTCGGGTGCAGCGACGGGCAGGCGTCGTGCATCGCAGAGCTGGCGGGAGCGCTCGGCGTCGACGCGATCCTCTCCGGCTCGTTCGCGCAGTCGGGCGCGAGCATCACCGCCACGATGCGGGTGCTGAAGGCGGCGGACGGGAGCCAGCTCGCCGCGGCGACGGGCCGGATGAAAGACACGGAGGCGCTGCAGGATTGGCTCGAGGTGCAGGCCGTCGAACTGGGGGCGCAGCTGCGCATCGCCTTCAAGCTCGAGCCGCAGGCGGAGACGAAACAGGAGCCCGCGGTGAGCGGCAAAGCGGGCGGTGGCGTTCCGTTCGTCCGCTTCGTGCCCGCGATCATCGGTGGTGCGGCGGCGATCGGCGGCGTCGCGTGCTTCCTCGTCTCGAAAGACTCGGCCGCGAAGCTGCGCTCTCCCGCCGGGATGAACGAAGCCGAGATCCACGCGGCGGCGTCGACCGGGCGCATCCTCGAGGCGACGGGGCTGGGCCTGATGATCGGCGGCGGAGTCGCAATCGCGGCCAGCGTCGCCTGGGCCGTCGCCGCGCCACGCAGCGAGGTGAAGGTGGTGTTCGTGCCGAGCCCGTCGGGCGGGGCGTTCGT
>JAGSPQ010000177.1 GCA_018262385.1 Myxococcaceae bacterium
CCCCGAGTTCAATGCCTTTTCAACCCGCTCCTCACGCTGCAAGGTGTCGGTGAGATCGACGTACCAGCGGTTGCCGATCTTGGCCATCTTCTGCTCGCGTTTGCCCGCCGGGTCGGTGACCTCGAGCACGGCGAGCTCGCCCTCGATCTTGAGCACTTTCACCTCGCCGATCGGCTGGACCTTCACCCCCGAGACGAAGGTGAGCAGCTTCGGGTCGTTCTTGATCGCGCCCTTCGACGCGTCGGAAATCTCTTTGCTCTTCTGCTCGAGCAGCGCGCGGGTCGGCGGCGAGAGCGAGTCCCACGCGGTGTTGACGTCGCTGCGCTTGAGCGCCGAAGAGAACAGCCGGTAGGCGTCGTCCGGAGTGTCGGTGCGATCCGACCGGCACCCGGCCAGTGCCAGCAGCAGCAACATGAGTACTCGAGCCATCAATCCGTTCGAGTAACCGCCCGGCCGTGGTGGGTCAATGTTCATGCTGTTGCACCTGGTTCCGCCCGTTCTGCTTGGCGGCGTAGAGGCACTCGTCGGCCGCCGAGACCAGCGCGTCCTGGGCGTCGATGCCGGGAGCGGGGTAGGTGGCGACCCCGATCGAGGCGGTGCAGCGCACGTCCACCGTCGGCTTGCCGGGGGCGGAGAACGGCAGCCGCAGCCCTTCGACGCCCTGCCGCATCCGCTCGGCCGCCGCGTACGCCTCTTCGCGCGACGTCTCGGGCAGCAGCGCCACCAGCTCTTCTCCGCCGTAGCGGGCGAGCACGTCGACGTCGCGCAGCACCTTTCGGGTCACCTGCGCCACTTCCTTCAGCACCAGGTCCCCGAAGGGGTGCCCCCAGTTGTCGTTCACCTTCTTGAAGTGATCGATGTCGAGCAGCAGGCACGACAGCGGCGATCGGTAGCGGGTCGAGCGGGTGAACTCGGCCACCAGCCGCTCTTCGAAGTGGCGGCGGTTGGTGAGGCCGGTGAGCCCGTCGGTGCGCGACAGCTCGAGCAGTTCCTGGCGTTTCTGATCGAGCTCCCGGTTGGCGCGATCGAGCTCGCGGTTCTTCTCCACCAGCGCGTCCTGCAGGGCCTTCAGCCGCAGCATCGACTTCACCCGCGCCGACAGCTCGAGCAGATCGAACGGCTTGGTCAGGTAGTCGTCGGCGCCCAGCTCGAGCCCTTCGACCTTCGCCCCCTTGCCGCTGCGGGCGGTCATCAGGATCACCGGCAGAAAGCCGAAGCCCGTCTCGCTCTGGTTGGCCTTCACGATCCGGCAGACCTCGACCCCACCCAGGCCCGGCATCTCGACGTCCATCAGCAGCAGATCGGGCCGGTGCTCGCGCAGCGCGGTCAGCACCTGGGTGCCGTCGAACGCCTCGACGAAGCGGTAGCGCTGCTGGGCCAGGTGCTCGCGAATCCGCGAGACGATCGCGCGATCGTCATCGGCGATCAGCACCAGCCGCCCATCGAGGGCCCCCGGCACCGGCTCGGCGCGGCGGGCGATCTCCAGGGTCCTGGTCCGACGGGGTGCCATCTGGGGTCGGGACCTTAGCCTTAAGGAATCCCGGCCTTCAGGGCCGATTGAGCCGGGCGCGGTAGACCGGCTCGCCCGAGGCGAGATAGCGGCGCTCGCGGGTCGAGGGCACTTCCTCCGGATCGTACGGATGAAAGACCCCGGGCCCGAGCGGGTTGACGAAGCCGGCGCCCTCGAGAATCGCGAGCATCTGCCGGGCGCGGTCTTCGACGTCGGTGCGCATGTCGAAGCGCCCGCCGGGCTTGAGCAGGGTGAAGAGGAAGCGCGCGAACTCCGGCTGCACCACCGCGCGCTTGAAGTGCGCCCGCTTCCACCACGGGTCGGGGAACTGGACGTGAATCGCCGACAGCGAGCCGGGAATGAAGATGCGGGGAATCTCGGTGCGGGCGTCGGCCTCGATCACCTTCAGGTTGGGGACCCCGTTCTTGATCGCGCGGAAGGCGACCTCGCGGGCGAACTTCTTTCGCCACTCGAAGGCGACGAGCCGGATCTGCGGGAACCGCTTGGCGTGGCCCAGCGCGAAGCCTCCGGCGCCACAGCCGATCTCGAGCTCGAGCGGTCCGGTCGCCCCGAACACCGCGTCCCAATCGGGAGGGGTCTTCAAGTCGACGAACTCGTGGCCGGCGGGCTCGGGTCTTAAGGGAATGCGGGACATGTTTTTTTGTTGCGCGCAGCAGCTAACAGATTTCCCAAGCGAGCAGCGCGTAAAACCCGTGCGCTCCAATGCGGCGCTTTTAGATAAAAGCGACCGGATGAAGGTGCACGCTTCACTGGCGGCTGCCGCCGACTCCGCAGATCTGCAGGGCGCCGCGGTCTGCCTGGGCAACTTCGACGGGGTCCACCTCGGGCACCTCGCGCTCTTCGCCCAGGCGCGAAAACTCGGGACGCTGGCGGCGATCACCTTTCATCCCCACCCGGGCAAGGTGCTCCAGCCCGAGCTGGCGCCGCGGCTGATCACCCTCCAGGCCCGCAAGCTCGAGCTGCTCGAGGAAGCGGGGCTGCAGCAGCTGGTGGTCCAGCCGTTCGATCTGGCCTTCGCCCGGACCCCGGCGCCGCAGTTCGAGCAGATGCTGTTCGAGCAGCTGAAGGTCAAGGCGGCGGTGGTCGGCTCGGACTTCACCTACGGGCAGAAGCGCTCGGGCACGGTGCAGACGCTCACCGCGGCGGCGCAGCGCTGCGGAGCGCGGGTCGAGATCGTCCCCCCGGTGACGGTCGACGGGGTGGTGGTCTCGTCCAGCCGGGTGCGGGAGTACGTGCTCGAAGGCCGGGTGGCGGCGGCCCAGCGGCTGCTCGGCCGGTTCTTCGATCTCGACGGCACCGTGGTCCCCGGGCAGGGCCGGGGGCGGACGATCGGGTTTCCCACCGCCAACATCGACACCCAGAACGAGCTGCGGCCCGCGCCGGGGGTGTACGCGGTGCGGGCGCGGGTGATCGGCGAGCAGGCCTGGCGGGGCGGCGCGGCCAACATCGGGGTCAAGCCCACCTTCGGCGGCACCGAGGTCACGATCGAGGCCCACCTGTTCGACTTCTCGGGCGATCTGTATGGAAAGCGGCTCCGGGTTCAGTTCATCGACCGGCTGCGGGCCGAGCAGCGCTTCGCCTCGGTGGCCGAGCTGTCGGGGCAGATCGCCCGCGATCTGGACCAGGCGCGCGAGGCGGTCGCGCGGGTGACGTCCTGAAGTTCTTTGACACAAATTTTTGCGAGTGCTCGAATCGCCGCGCATTTTCCTTCTGGTTGCCACGAGGCGCACAACTACATGTCCGGTCGTCTTGGTGAACTGCTCGTCCGCGAGAACCTGATCTCCGTTCAGCAGCTGCGGAAGGCTCAAGAAGAACAACAGAAGTCGGGCGCGCGAATCGGAACTGCGCTGATCAAGACCGGCGCCATCGAGGAGTCGAAGCTCACCGACTTCCTCTCGAAGCAGTACGGCGTGCCGGCGATCAACCTCAAGGACTTCGACATCGATCCCGAGATC
Source organism: Myxococcaceae bacterium (assembly GCA_018262385.1). GTDB lineage: Bacteria > Myxococcota > Myxococcia > Myxococcales > Myxococcaceae > JAGSPQ01. The sequence continues at coordinate 3,487 of JAGSPQ010000177.1, forward strand.
ATCAAGCTGGTGCCCAAAGAAGTGGCGCTCAAGCACCTGGTGATCCCGGTCAACCGCGCCGGCCCGTCGCTGATCGTGGCGATGTGCGACCCGTCGAACATCTACGCGGTCGACGACCTGAAGTTCCTCACCGGCTACAACATCGAGGCGGTCGTCGCTTCCGAGCCGAGCATTCGCGACGCGATCGAGCGGTACCACGCCGAGAAGGGGCCCTCGCTCGACGAGATCGTCAACGAGGTCGCCGACGACGTCGAGGTGGCGATCGACGAGGTCGATCAAGGCCTCGAGGACATGGCCAAGGCGGCGGACGACGCGCCGGTGGTCAAGCTGGTGAACCTGATCCTCAAGGACGCGATCGGCAAGGGCGCGTCGGACATCCACGTCGAGCCCTACGAGAAGGACTTCCGGGTTCGCTTCCGGATCGACGGCGAGCTGTACGAGGTGATGCGCCCGCCGATGAAGCTGCGCAACGCGATCACCTCGCGCCTGAAGATCATGGCCCAGCTCGACATCTCCGAGCGCCGGCTGCCGCAGGACGGTCGAATCAAGATCAAGCTGGGCGGCGGGAAGGAAATGGACTTCCGCGTCAGCGTCTGCCCGACCCTGTTCGGCGAGAAGATCGTGATGCGGCTGCTGGACAAGTCGAACCTCCAGCTCGACATGACCAAGCTGGGCTTCGAGGCCGAGCCGCTGAAGTGGTTCAAGGACGCGATCGATCGCCCGTACGGGATGGTGCTGGTCACCGGCCCGACCGGCTCGGGCAAGACCACCACCCTCTACTCGGCGCTCGCCGCGCTCAACGATCCGACCACCAACCTGTCGACCGCCGAAGATCCGGTGGAGTTCAACTTCGCCGGCATCAACCAGGTCCAGATGCACGAGGACATCGGGCTCAACTTCGCCTCCGCCCTGCGCAGCTTCCTGCGCCAGGACCCGGACACGATCATGATCGGCGAGATCCGCGACTTCGAGACCGCCGAGATCGGGGTGAAGGCCGCGCTCACCGGACACCTGGTGCTCTCGACCCTGCACACCAACGACGCGCCGGGCACGATCAGCCGTCTGCTCAACATGGGCATCGAGCCCTTCCTCGTCACCGCTTCGCTCAACCTGATTCTCGCCCAGCGTCTGGCGCGCAAGCTGTGCCAGGCGTGCAAGAAGCCGGCAGAGATCGAGGACCAGGCGCTGATCGACGCCGGGATTGCGCCCGACAAGATCGGCACCTTCACCGCCTACAGCAAGAACGGGTGTCGGGAGTGCAACGACCGCGGCTACCGCGGCCGGGTGGCGCTCTACGAGGTGATGCCGTTCTGGGACGGGCTGAAGGAGCTGGTGATCAACGGAGCCTCGGCGGCCGAGATCAAGCAGGAAGCGATCCGGCTCGGGATGCAGACGCTGCGAATGGCCGCGCTCAACAAGGTGATGGCGGGAGTCACCACGATCGAAGAAGCGATCGCCAACACCGCCCCTGACCGCTTCTAACCAACGCCTTTTTCCAAGAGAGGAAATCCCGACCCGTGGCCAATCTTCACCAACTGCTCAAAGCGATGGTCGAGAAGGGTTCGAGCGACCTTCACATCACCACCGGCTCGCCGCCCCAGCTGCGGATCGACGGGGAGCTGGTGCCGCTGAAGACCGCGCCGCTGACGCCGGTCGAGACGAAGCAGCTTTGCTATTCGATTCTCACCGACGCGCAGAAGCACAAGTTCGAGGAAGAGAACGAGCTCGACCTGTCGTTCGGCGTCAAGGGCCTCTCGCGGTTCCGCTCGAACATCTTCATGCAGCGGGGCGCGGTCGCCGGCGCCTTCCGCACCATTCCGTTCAAGATCCTCACCTTCGCCGAGCTCGGGCTGCCGCCGGTGGTCGCCGAGCTGTCGAAGAAGCCGCGTGGCCTGATCCTCGTCACCGGCCCGACCGGCTCGGGCAAGTCGACCACGCTGGCGTCGATCATCGACAAGATCAACACCGAGCGTCACGAGCACATCATGACGATCGAGGATCCGATCGAGTACCTCCACCCGCACAAGAACTGCCTGGTGAACCAGCGCGAGGTCGGCGCCGACACCCGGTCGTTCAAGACGGCGCTCAAGTACATCCTCCGGCAGGACCCCGACGTGGTGCTGGTCGGCGAGATGCGCGACCTCGAGACGATCGAGGCGGCGCTGGTGATCGCCGAGACCGGCCACATTGCCTTCGCCACCCTGCACACCAACAGCGCGGTGCAGACGATCAACCGGATCCTCGACGTGTTTCCCCCGTACCAGCAGTCGCAGGTGCGCGCGCAGATGTCGTTCGTGATCGAAGGGATCATGAGCCAGGCGCTGGTCTCGCGCGTCACCGGCAACGGCCGGATCCTCGCGCTCGAGATCATGGTCCCCAACCCTGCAATCAGAAACCTGATCCGCGAAGACAAGGTCCACCAGATCTACTCGTCGATGCAGGTCGGCCAGTCGAAGTACGGGATGCAGACCTTCAACCAGGCGCTCGCCTCGCTGCTGCAGCGAAAGATGATCAGCCAGGACGAGGCGTTCGGGCGCACCTCGGACGCCGACGAGCTGCGCAACATCCTCTCGACCGGCCTGGGCGGCGGGCAGCTGCCTGGCAACCGGCCGACCACGGGTCCGATGGGTGGTAAGTAACCGCCCTACCTCGGCGCACTATTAGGAGTTCCCGCGGCCGGGGTTAGGATTGGCTGCGTTTTCACGCACGAGAGTAAGGAGCGTCATCGATGGCGACGGCCACTCAGGTCACCAAGCCCGCAGCACCCGCTCCCAAGCCACAGGCGAGGCCGGCCAGGAAGTCGACCCCGGTCTGGCTGTGGGAAGCGAAGTCCAAGCAGGGCGACGTCAAGAAAGGCGAGATGGAGGCCAACGACCAGACCACGGTCGAGGCCCGCCTGAAGTCGATCGGCCTGGCGCCGACCAAGGTCCGCCGCAAGAGCTTCCTCGACGCGGGCATCAGCATCCCCGGGTTCGGGGGAGTGGGCGGCCGCGACATCCTCATCTTCACCCGGCAGTTCGCGACGATGATCGACGCCGGCCTGCCGCTGGTGCAGTGCCTCGACATTCTCGGCTCGCAGACCGACAACCTGTCCTTCCGCAAAGTGATCTTCGCGATCAAGACGAAGGTGGAGGGTGGTTCGACCTTCTCGGATGCGCTCAAGGACCACCCGAAAATCTTCGACGAGCTCTTCGTGCAGTTGTGCGCAGCCGGTGAGGTCGGCGGTATTCTCGACACGATTCTCAACCGGCTTGCGCAGTACCGGGAGAAGGCCGAGAAGCTCAAGCGCAAGGTGAAGGGCGCGATGGTCTACCCGACGATCGTCATCGTCGTCGCTGTGGCGGTCACCGCGGTGCTGCTGCTGAAGGTGACCCCGGTGTTCGCGAAGATGTTCGCCGACTTCGGGTCTGCGCTGCCGGCTCCGACCCAGTTCGTGGTCGACATGTCCGACTGGCTGCAGAAGTACATCCTCTACCTGGTCGGAGGGATCATCGCCTTCCTGGTGATCGCGACCTGGATCTACCGGAACCCGACCGGACGGCGGGTGGTCG
>JAGSPQ010000996.1 GCA_018262385.1 Myxococcaceae bacterium
AGATAGGCCGAAGTTCAAAGTTCAAGGTTCAAAGTTCAAGGCCGAGAGGTGCACGGCATGGAAGCACCGCGTTAGAGGTGACAGCCGAAGCAGCCCCCCGCGCCTGCACCGCCTCGAACGAAGGCACGTCTGCCGCTCGCGCGCCTCAGCGCCCTGCAGCGCTGCCAGAGATGCCGGACGCCTGGGCCGCCGCAGCACCGCCACTCCTCAACTTTGAGCTTTGAACTTCGAACCTTGAACTGTCCCCAAGAACGCCCGTGCTGCGATCCGGCCCGCCTCCACGGCCTCGTCCAGCGCGTGGTAGTCAGCCCAGTGCAGGTGGTTCACGGCCGGGGCGATGACGGCGTCGGCCTCGGCAAGGAGGCGGTTCCTGAGCGCCAGCCAACCCATCGCCGCCGCGCGGAACATCGCCCGCGGCAGGCGGTCGGTGTCCGGTCGGCCGATCGGCAGCCCTTCCGACACCTCCACCGCCACCACCGGGCTGCCGAGCGTGCGGGCGGCTCCGACCGGGATCTCGGCCACCGCGCCGCCGTCCTGCAAGCGCCTGCCGGCGAGCGCGAGCGGCGCCACCAGGCCCGGCATCGCCGAGCTCGCGGCCACCGCGAGCCGCAGTGGGCCACGGCCGAGCCTCACCTCGGCGCCGCTGGCGTTGTCGGTGGCGACCACGAGAAGCGGCGCCCGCAGGCTCTCGATGCTCAGGTCGGGAAGCAGGAACGAGACGCGGGCCAGCAGCTCCTCCTGCGTCAGGACGTGCCGCGTCAGCACCGCGCGGATCATCGTCGCCCCATAGCGAGCCCGGTGGAGGACCCCGGCCAGGCCGTGCACATGGTGATCGCTGCCAATGTCGAGCATACGGCGCGCCAGCCCCGAGCGCACGAACTCCCGCACCCGCTCGATCGCGGCGGCGCTGCCGAGCGCCAGCCACATCGCTCCCATCATCGCGCCCGAGCTGGTGCCGGCGATTCCCAGCACCGGGACGCCTTCCGCCTCGAGCTCGGCGAGCACGCCGAGATGAGCGAGCCCCCGGGTGCCGCCGCTGCCCAGCGCCAGGACGACGCCCCCGTGGTGAGCGCGAAGCGGCACGGTCACCGTGGCACGCCCCGCACTGCCGGCGTCCGAGCCACAGGGCGGAGCTGCAGCCTTCCGCGAGGCCGCGAACGTCATCGGAACGTCGGCGAGCCGCTGCGGAGCGAGGCGCCGCGCACCGGCACCGGCTGCCGCGCCCGCAGCAGGTGGGTGTTGAGGACCATCGCCTCCAGCACACCCTCGGCGACCCGTTGCGCCTTGTCGGAGATGTGCGCGAGGTCGTCGGTCAGGCCGCGCGGGTCGACGTCGCCCAGCCGGTCGCCGGCCGCAACCGGAATGCCGTCGCGCAGCAGACCCCGGATGACGCCGCCGATCCGGGCGACCACCGGGTACTCGGAATCGACCGGCACGCCGCGGTACAGGTCCTCGCGCACGAACAGCAGCACCAGCACGCCGACCTTCTCGCCCTGCTCGATGCGATCGCCGATCTCGTGGTTGGTGCGGAAGATCCCAGTTCGCTGCGCTTTGATCACACGCTCGGCGGTGAACCCCAGGATCTCCGCCGGGGGCGCCGGCTCGAGCGACTGCCCGTCCGACAGGACGCGGCCGAGCTGCGGCCCGCGCACCGTCTCGACGACAGCGTGGCAGGCGGCGCCGACCTGGTAGCCGGGACCGAGCGCGATCACGACGGGCGCTGCATCGACGGTCAGGCCCCAGTTCGCGCGCAGCATCGTCGCCTCGACGTAGACGTCCGGCGGCCAGGTGGCGAGCACCTCTCCCAGCGGCTGCGTGGTCAACGCCAGGTCGCCAAGCTGGTGGAGTCGGTCGATGTCCGAGAGCATCATCACGAAACGCGCCGTGACGCCGTCGACGGTCTTTGCCCGCTCGAACACCGCCTCCGAGAAGCACACGTTGCGCCGCACCGCCGTGGGGAACGGGCGCTCCACCAGCAGCACGCGGGAAATCCCCTGGCGGGCCAGGTGGGCAGCCACCGCACTGCCGAGCTCGCCAGCGCCGCGCACCAGGACGCGGGCGTCGTGAAGGAGCTCGATCACCGCAGCGCCACCGCTTCCATCTCGATGCGGGCACCGCGCGGCAACGCGGAAACCCCCACCACGGCGCGCGCCGGCCGATGGTCGCCGAAGAAGCGCGCGTAGACCTCGTTGAGCGCCGCGAACAGGGAGAAGTCGGTGAGGAACACGGTCGCCTTGACGACGCTGGTGCGGTCGCAGCCCGCAGCCGCCAGAATGGCATCGACATTGGCGAGGACGCGCTCCGCCTCGGCCCGGAAATCCCCGGCGACGAGCTGGCCGCTGGCGGGATCGAGCGGGATCTGTCCCGAGACGAAGACGAGCTCGCCCGCGATCACCGCTTGGCTGTAGGGGCCGATCGCCTGAGGGGCAGCCTCGGTGTGGATCGTTCTCGGTTCGCTCTTCACTCGTCCTCCCCGCCCGGCGCGTACTCCCAAACCTCCGGAAGGTTACGGAAGCGCTCTGCAAAGTCAAGCCCG
>JAGSPQ010000178.1 GCA_018262385.1 Myxococcaceae bacterium
CTCGAAGGGATCGACGTGCTGCCGCCGGCGAGCGCGATCACCACGGTGAAGAGGAAGCAGCCGACCAGCGGCGCGCCGAGCACCACCCACAGCACCCAGCTGCGCTTCTTCGCAGGCGGCGGGGGCCGGGCGGGAACGTAGCCAACGGCTTCGGGCGGGTTCGGCGGCTGGGGAGTCATGGGGGGGCTGGTTAATGCAGCCCTCTCCCATCGGCAACGGATCCGGTCGGATCTACCTCAGACAGTCCGGCTTGCCGCCGTACCGGCGCTTGAACGGGACGTAAATCATGCACGACTGGTCGTCCCCGGTCTTTTCACAGACAGTCTGGCAGGTGTCGTAGACGTCCTGGTGTTTGCGAACCAGCGCCTCGCCGGTGCGGGTGTCGACCACCCGGTTGTAGGCCTCGCCGTCCTTGTCCTCGCCGTCCTCGCCCAGCGAGTGGAGGCTGGTGATCACCCCCTTCACCACCCCCTTGGCCCAGATCCCGGCCTTCTTCCCCTGGGCCTCTTTCTGGATCGCCAGCAGCTCGGGGTCGGGCTTGTTCCCCTCGACCGCGTAGACCAGCCCGTGGCCCTGGCGGACGAGCTCCTTCGCCGCCTCGGGGCAGTCGATCAGCAGCCGCCGGTAGCCGTCGAGCTTGCCGTCGGTGGTGCAGGCCCACTTCTGGCTGGCGGCGACGGTCGAGCTGGCCTTGGCGATCTCGAACAGCTCGCGCGGGGTCCAGCCGCCCCACTGGTGCACCGGCCCGAACGCCTCGAGGGTGTTGTAGCGCTGCAGCCGGGTGCCGCTGCCCTTGTACTGGCCGGACTTGATCTTGAAGCTGTCGCCGTCGGTCCAGACCACCTCGGTCTCTTCGCCGTTGAGCACCAGCATCGCCTTGGCGTCGTGCTTGTCGGGGTTGGGCTTCTTGCTGCGGCCCCGGGCGTGGCTGACCACTGCCAGCAGGACCACCATCGACACCAGGCGCCAGTTCATAGGCGTCGCAGCTTACGCCTTGGGCAGGGTGACGCCCCGCTGCCCCTGGTACTTGCCGCCGCGATCCTTGTAGCTGGTCTCGCACTCCTCGTCGGACTCGAAGAACAGCATCTGGGCCACGCCCTCGTTGGCGTAGATCCGCGCCGGCAGCGGGGTGGTGTTCGAGAACTCGAGGGTGACGTGGCCTTCCCACTCGGGCTCGAGCGGGGTGACGTTGACGATGATTCCGCACCGGGCGTAGGTCGACTTGCCCAGGCAGATCACCAGCACGTTGCGGGGGATCTTGAAGTACTCGACGGTGCGGGCGAGCGCGAACGAGTTGGGAGGGATGATGCACTCGCTGGCCTTGCGGTCGACGAAGCTGCTCGGATCGAAGGTCTTCGGGTCCACGATGGTCGAGTTGATGTTGGTGAAGATCTTGAACTCGTCGGCGCAGCGCACGTCGTAGCCGTAGCTGCTGGTGCCGTAGCTGATCAGCTTGCCGCTGCCGTTGGTGCGCTGCTGGCCGGGCTCGAAGGGCGAGATCATCTGGTGTTCCTGCGCCATCCTGCGGATCCACCGGTCGGATTTGATCGTCATCTGAAAAAGGTTCTCCCAAAAAACTGCGTTAAACCGCGCGGACCATGACGCAAACTTCTGTTGCACGCATCGGAATCCTGACCGCCTCCGACCGCGCCAGCCAGGGTGTCTATGAAGACCTCTCGGGCAAGGCAATCGAGCAGGTGCTGACCGAGTTTCTCGCCAGCAAATGGGAGAAGGTCTACCGGTTGATCCCCGACGATCGGCCCACGATCGAGCGCACCCTGAAGGAGCTGTGCGACGAAGAGGGCTGCGCGCTGGTGGTCACCACCGGGGGCACCGGCCCGGCGCGGCGCGACGTCACCCCCGAGGCGACCGAGGCGGTGTGCGAGAAGATGATGCCGGGGTTCGGCGAGCAGATGCGGGCGGTGTCGCTCAAAGTGGTGCCGACGGCGATCCTCTCGCGCCAGACGGCGGGCATCCGCGGCAAGACGCTGATCATCAACCTGCCGGGAAAGCCGAGCGCGATCCGCGACTGCCTCGAGGCGGTCTTCCCCGCGATTCCCTACTGCCTCGACCTGCTCGAAGGGCCGTTTCTGCAGGGCAGCGACACTGCACCGAAAGTCTTTCGCCCGAAGGCGAAGTGAGCTTGGCTGCGCCGGGATCAGGGAGCGAAACATGAACGAAGCAGAAATGAAGGCAGAGCTCGAGCGGCTGACCAAAGAGAACGAGTCGCTCAAGGCGCGGACCAGCAAGGGAATCTCGCTCAAGGTCTCCGAGAAGGGCGGCGTCTCGGTCTACGGCATGGGGCGGTTTCCGATCACGCTCTACAAGGAGCAGTGGCTCAAGCTGCTCGACATGGCCGACGACCTGCGGCGGTTCATCGAAGAGAACTCCAGCAAGCTGAAGGTCAAAGAGTAGGCAAGCTGCACTCCCCGCGCCGCTGCGGGGTCTGTCACCCGTTTCCATCCCCTCGAGGTCGCCGCCCATGGCCAACGAAGCTCCCGACGCCCCTTCGACCGGCGACAAGATCCGCTATCAGGTCGATCGGTTCCTCTCCTGGAGCCCGCTGGCCCGGTTCATCGGGCTGTTCGGCATCTCCTTCATCCTGATCTCGATCGGCGCCACGGTGAGCATGTTCGTGCTCCCGCCCGACCCGGAGAAGCCGCACGACTTCCTCGAGCAGATGTGGTGGGCGCTCACCCGCGTCGCCGACGCCGGCACGATGGGCGACGACACCGGCACCGCGGTGCGCGCGGTGGCGATCTTCTCGACCCTGAGCGGGGTGTTCGTGGTCGCGTTGCTGATCGGCCTCGTCAGCTCGACCATCGGCGACAAGCTCGAGGATCTGCGCAAGGGCAACAGCCCGGTGATCGACGAGAACCACACCCTGATCCTCGGGTGGGGCGAGAAGGTATTCGCGATCCTGCGCGAGCTGCGCGAGGCCAACGCCAGCCTGAAGCACGCCTCGGTGGTGATCCTCTCCTACGCCCCGAAAGAAGAAGTGGAAGAGGCGGTGCGCGAGCGAATGGGCGACATGCGCACCACCCGGGTGGTGGTCCGCCAGGGCAGCACCTACGACCCGCATGACCTGAAGAAGGTCGGCGCCGGCCGCGCCCGCAGCATCATCATCCTCGCCTCCGACACCGCGGAGGAGGACGGCGAGGCGTCGGAAGACGCCGACATGAGCGCGATCAAGACCCTGCTCGCGCTGCGCCGGATCCCCGGAGCGCTGACGAAGAACCACGCCACCGTCGAGCTGATCGACTCGGCCCGCAAGCAGGTGGTCGAGCAACTGGGCAACGGCGGGGTGGAAGTGGTCGCGATGGAAGAGACGCTCTCGCGGATGATGGTGCAGACCTCCCGCCAGAACGGCCTCGCCGAGGTCTACCGCGGGCTGCTGTCGTACGAGGGCAGCGAGTTCTATTTCAAGTCGTTCCCCGAGCTGGCCGGCAAGCCGTTCGGCGACGCCCAGTGGAAGATGAAGGACGCGGTGGTGGTCGGCTACCGCCGCCCGGAGCACGGCGAGACGCCGGCCGCCACCATCCTCAACCCGAAGGACGAGGTGCTGCTCGAGGCGACCGACGAGCTGCTGGTGATCGCCGAGGACGACGACTCGTTCTCGCTGACCGCCGCCCACGCCCCCGAGCTGCCCGAGGGGTTCAAGGGCGCCACCCCGATGTCCCGCCAGCCCGAGCGGCTGCTGGTCTGCGGCAACAGCCCGAAGCTGGGCGACATGCTGCGCGAGTACGACAACTACGTGCTGCCCGGCTCGGAAGCCTGGCTGATGCCCAACGAGAACAAGGAGGGCTTCACCGACTTCATCAAGGCCGAGGTGGGCTCGCTCAAGAACCTCAAGCTCAAGTACGTCGAGGGAGACCCCACCAACCCCGCCGCGCTGAAGAAGGTCGCCTCGCCCGACTTCTACTGCGCGCTGATCGTCGCCGACACCTCCCAGCCCGAGGACGAGGCCGATGCGCACACGGTGATGACGGTGCTGCTGATGCGCGACCTGTTCAAGGACCTCGGCGACAAGAAGCCGCGGATCATCAGCGAGATCCTCGACCCGCGGACCAAGGATCTGCTCGAGCAGGACTACGGCGCCGACTTCGTCGTCTCCTCCGAGATGACCTCGATGCTGCTGGCCCAGATCTCCGAGCGCCGCGACCTCAACGCGGTGTTCGCCGACCTGTTCGACTCGGACGGCAACGAGGTCTACCTCAAGCGCGCCGCCTGCTACGTCGAGCTCGACGTGCCCTCCAACTGGATGGCGGTGCAGAAGATGGCCCGGGTGCGGGGCGAGGTCGCGATTGGCTACATGAAGGCCGGCCAGCCGCCGCTGATCAACCCCCCCCAGAGCGACACCCAGCCGTACGTGGCGGAAGATCGGATCATCGTCCTGAGCGAAGACGACAGCGAGGCGCTGGGCGATCAGCGGGGCGGCGAGTTCACCGCCGACCCGATGGTGCCCGACCTCACCCCGCCCTCTCCGCGCTACGTGGCGGCCCCGGCGCCGGCCCCGGTGGCTCCGCCCGCTCCGGCCGCCCGCGCGCCCTCGGCGCTGGTTCCCCCCCAGCCCAGGCCGCTGGAGGCCACCACCGTCACCGCCGGGCCCCGCGTCGCCGGCCCGAGCACCCAGCCCCGCGCGCCGCTGCCTCCGAAGCCGAAGGCGTGAAGGGCCGCCCGCTCGTCCTCCTCGTCGGCGCCCTCCTCGCCCTGCCCTCCCAGGCCGGCTCGCAGGTGGGCGCGTTCCAGCCGGCCGGCGCGCTGAAGGCCGGCCGCTACCTCCACACCGCGACCCGGCTGGCCGACGGCCGGGTGCTGGTGGTCGGCGGCCGGGGAGTGGACGGCACGAAGGAGCTCGACTCGGTCGAGCTCTACCAACCGAAGACCAACCGCTGGAGCGACGGCCCGAAGCTGTCGGCCGGTCGCAGCGGCCACACCGCCACCTTGCTGCCCGACGGCCGGGTGCTGGTGACCGGCGGCACCACCCACGAAGCGAGCGCCGAGGGCAGCCGCTTCGTCGCCCGCGACAGCGTCGAGCTGTTCGACCCGAAGGCCAACCAGTGGAAGCCGGGCGCGCCGATGGCCCAGGCGCGCAACTGGCACACCGCGACCCTGCTCGACGACGGCCGGGTACTGGTGGTGGGCGGCGCGCGCGAGCAGAAGAGCCACCTCAACACCGCCGAGCTCTATGACCCGGCGAAGGACCGCTGGTCGGCCGCCGCCCCGCTCGCCCAGGCGCGCTGCCTCCACCAGGCGGTGAAGCTCACCGACGGCAGCGTGCTGGTGGTCGGCGGCCGGTCGAACCAGCTGCCGCTCGAGGAGGCGGGGCCCGACGCGGGGATGGCGCAGCGGCCCCACGGCGCAGCGCGGGGGCCGACCGGCTTCGGCGCGCCGATCGCCTCGGCCGAGCGGTGGTCGCCGGAGGGCAGGTGGGCGACGCTGAGCGAGCCGGTGGATCCCCGCCAGCGCCACGCGCTGCTCGCCCTGCCCCAGGGCCGGGCGATGGTGGTGGGCGGCGCGACCCGCACCGGCCTGACCAACCTCGCCGAGCTGTGGACGCCCGATGCCGGCGCGTGGCTCACCCCCGAGCACAGCCTCTCGATGGGCCTGGGCAGCCACACCGCCACCGCGCTCGAGAACGGCGACGTGCTGGTGGTGGGAGGCGAGCCGCCCAACAGCGTCGACACCGCCCGGGCCCAGCGGTTCGAGGCCGCCGCGCAGCGCTGGTGCCTGGCGGGCGAGCTGCTCTCGTCGCGCAAGCAGCACACCGCCACCGTGCTCGAGAGCGGCAGGGTGCTGGTGGTGGGGGGCGTCTCGGCCGGAATTCCCGAGCGCACCGCCGAGCGCTGGGAGCCGCGCAAGGGCGCCTGTGAAGAGCCGCCCGGCCCTTCACTCGAGTGGTGAGCGTTGACCGAAGTTGGTAATGATTAGACAACTCGCCGGAGTGTCTATAAAAGACTGCCGGTTGTTTTCCATCGCCCTGTAATTCCCCAACGGAGCCCCCCATGTCGTTCGACAAGATTCTCCGGGACATGATTCGCGAAGAGATCTCCGCCGTCATTGCGCCCATCACCGAGGCGATCGCGCAGCTGCGCGACCAGGGCACCGTCGCGGCCCAGCTGAGCTCGCTGCTCGGCGGCGGCGTGAAGCGCGGCCCCGGCCGCCCCCGCAAGAACGCGCTGTTGCTGCTCGGCGCAGGGAAGGCGGCCCGCCGCGGCGCCAAGGGCAAGCGCACCCGCGGCAGCAACGATCGCGGCTGCGCGATCATCGGCTGTAAGCGCCCGGCCCGCAGCAAGGGCTACTGCGCGGCGCACTACCAGAAGTACCGGATGCTGACCCGCACCAAGCGGCTGCCCTCGGACTGGGCGGAGCACGCGGAGCCCGGCACCGTGCGCGACATGGTGCTGCCGCGCGGCCGCGCCGGCGCCAAGGCGCTCGCCGAAGCCCGCAAGAAGTAGCTGGCGCCAACCAAGACGGCAGCAGGCTTTTGCGCATACCAGACACTTCGCAATGCGAATTGTGTTGTTTTAGGAATTGGGGCTTCGGGCCCGCGCCCATTGAACAAGGTAGAGCGCGGCGCTCAACGCCAGCAGCCCCCCGATGCAGCGCAGGGTGAAGGGGGCTCCCAGCTCGGCGGCGGCCAGGCCCGCCGCCAGCCCGCCCAGCGGCACCATCCCGACGAAGACCATCGTGAAGAGCCCGAGCAGCCGGCCCCGCAGGTGGGCGGGTGAGCGCTGCTGCAGCTCGGTGAGGATCCCCGAGCTCTGGGTCACCTGGCCGAGGCCAATCAGGAACAGGGCCCCCGCCGCGGGGGGAGTGCTCTGCGCCAACGACAGGCCGACGATTCCCACCGCCATCACCAACCCCCCGACGCCGACCCGCCAGGCCTGACCGGTCTCGGCGAACAGCAGCAGGATCGCCGCCAGCAGCGCGCCGGCGCCCCCGAAGGACAGCAGGTGCCCCAGCACGTCGGGCCCGCCGTGAACCACCTTCGCCACCCAGGCCGGCATCAGCGTGCCCCACGCCTG
>JAGSPQ010000997.1 GCA_018262385.1 Myxococcaceae bacterium
CGAGGGGCTGCGCAACGCCGGCTTCGGGCACCGCGCCTTCTACGTGGCCGACGCGATTCGGGATCGCCTGAACGACTCGATCCAGGAACGGATCAGCTCCGCCGTTCGGGAGCGGCTGGGCGAGGCGCTCAAGGAACGGCTGCGCGAGACGCTGCGCGCCGAGCTCTCCGAGCGCCGTCAGTACGGCCCGCGCGACTACGAGCGCATCGCCGACGCGATCCGGAACCGGCTCGGTGAGGGAATCCGCGACCGGATCAGCGAGCGCGTTCATGAGCGGTTCGCCGAGGTGCTGAAGGAGCGCCTGGGTGAAGCGCTGCGCGGCGCGATCACCGAGAAGATGGCGGGCGGCTACGGCGGCGGCTACGCGTTCGGCAACTTCGATCGCGAGCAGTTCGTCGAGAAGATCCGCGAGCGCCTGCAGCAGCGGATGTTCGAGACCATGCGCGAGTACCTCGGCGAGGCGCTCCGCAAGCACCTGCGCGACGCGGTGTTCGAAGCGATGCCTGGGAAGTGGATGGGCCAGTCGTCCGGCCAGTGGGCGGGGCCGATGTCCGGCGAGGGCATGGGAATGGGCGGCATGAACCTCGACCCGGATCAGATCGCCGAGGCGATCCGCGAGAAGGTGCAGGACGCCATTCGCAACCAGGTCCCCGAGGCGGTGGGTGACCGGGTTCGCGAGGTGGTCCGCACCGAGCTGAAGAACCGCGGTCCTCACGCGTAACAGTCGTTGCGCCTCGCTGCCCCCGGGCTGGCCGGAGCCCGGGGGCGGCAGTGGGCGCCCCAATCGCAAACACAGACACTCGACCGGGTGCCGGGCGAGGGTCCGCACCGGCTGGCGGTCGTCAGTTGCTCCAGCGCAGGATCATCAGCTCGCCCCGGACGATGTCGGCCTTGCCCTGATACGCCGGAGGCACCTCATCCGAGTAGCTGTCGATCCCGTCGGCATCCACCCAGTGGTAGATCACCTTCTCCTGCGGCCCGGCGCCCTTCTTCGGCGCCGCCTTGCCCGGGGCCTGGGTTGGCGGCTGGGGCGCGTCACCCAACCAGATCGGCTCTTCATCTTCGACCGGCGCCGGCGGCACCGGCTGGCCGGGCGGCGACTGGGCCACCGCCTCGTCCGGATACACCGGGATCTGAACCGCGGTCCCCGGCGGGCTCGCCAGGGCAACAAGACCGAACGACAGCAGGCTGAGAGTGACGATTCGCATGAGCCACCGAAGGTTGGACCTCCAGAAATGGCTAACCCGGGGGGCCGGGGCCTGCTTCGGCGCTCCCGGTAACGCGAGCGATCCTCAACAACCCCGCCTGATTGGCCGCAGGCTGAAGGCGGAAGGAAGGCGCCGGACTCCCCGGTCGTTTACAGAAACAATCACCCCAGCCCCGGTGGGCCGCGGGCCGGCCCCGGGTCCTTCTGGGGTAAAGGTGTGCCCATGATCGCCGAGACCGAAGTGGTGACTGCAGCACGGCACGGAGATCGCGCGGCGTTCGAGCGAATGGTCGAGCCCTATCGCCGCGAGCTGAAGGCCCACTGCTACCGGATGTCGGGATCGATTCACGACGCCGAAGACCTGCTCCAGGAAAGCCTGCTCAAGGCGTGGCGCGCGATCGGCGGCTTCGAGGGCCGCGCCAGCATCCGCACCTGGCTCTACAAGGTCACCACTTCCGCCTGCCTCGACGCGGTCGACTCCCGGAAGACCCGCGCGCTGCCGGTGGGCTTCGGGCTTCCGACCGAGCCGGGCACCCCGATGACGCCGCGCGCCGAGGCGCTGTGGCTCGAGCCCGCCCCCGAAGAGCTGATCGTCGACGCCGCCCGCTCGCCCGAGGCCCGCTACAGCGCCCGCGAGTCGGTCGCCCTCGCCTTCCTCGCCGCGCTCCAGCTGCTGCCCGCCAAGCAGCGCGCGGTGCTGGTGCTGCGCGACGTGCTCGGCTGGCCGGCCAGCGAGTGCGCCGACCTGCTGCAGATCACCGTCGCGGCGGTGAACAGCGCTCTCCAGCGCGCCCGCGAGACCCTCGCCCGCGGAGATCGCCCCCGGAAAGAGCGCGCCGCCGCGATCGAAGACGAGTCGACCCGCTCGCTGCTCGGCCGCTACCTGCGGGTCTGGGAAGACGCCGACGTGCCCGGGCTGGTCGCGCTGCTCCACGAGGACGCGGTGCTCTCGATGCCGCCGTTCGAGGCCTGGTTCAAGGGCGCCCAGGCGATCGGAGCGGCGATCGGCGGGATGGTGCTCCCCCCCGGCACCAAGGGGCAGTTCAAGTTGCTGCCGACTCGCGCCAACGGCCAGGGCGCGTTCGCGGTGTACAAAAAAGACCCGGCGAGCGGAGAGTTCCGCGCCAGCGCGATCCACGTCGTCGAGTGCGTCGGCGGCAAGGTGGCCGAGATCACCGCCTTCCTCGAGCCGAAGCTGTTCCCCAACTTCGGGCTCGCCCCGGTACTGCGGGGTTAGCCTTTCAGCAGCTCGGCGATCTGCTGGATCATCGCCGACTCTTCGCCAGCGACCTTCCCGTCGCTGAGCACCAGCCCGCGCACCGC
>JAGSPQ010000998.1 GCA_018262385.1 Myxococcaceae bacterium
GCTCCTTCGTCAGCAGCGCAAAGCGCCGCGTCCCGCCTTCGTCCTGGCTCGAGCTGCTGCGGAAGATCACCGGCCACTGCGGCCACGGGTTGTCGCGGGTGCGGTGATCCGGAGGCGCCGGCATCAGCTCGACCTGCAGCACGTCGCGCGCGCCCTGGCGAAGCGCGGTGCCCAGGCAATCGGAGCCGGTGTCGCCGCCCCCTAAGATCACCACCCGCTTTCCGGCGGCGGTCAGCGCAGGCGGCTGCCCCGAGGCGATCGCCCGGTTCTGCGCGTCGAGGTAGTCCATCGCCTGGACCACTCCCGACAACTCCCGGTTCGGCAGCTGCAGCTCGCGGGGTCTGCGGGCGCCGATCGCGATCAGCGTCGCGTCGTGCTCGCCCGCCAGCTGCTTCCAGCCGACCGAGCCGCCGACGTCGACCCGGGTGCGAAACGCGATCCCTTCGGCGGTGAGCAGCTTCAGGCGGCGGTCGATCACCTGCTTCTCGAGCTTGAAGTCGGGGATCCCGTAGCGCAGCAGCCCGCCCAGCTGATCGTCGCGCTCGAAGACGGTGACCTGGTGGCCCGCCTGGTTGAGCTGCGCCGCCGCCGCCAGCCCGGCCGGGCCGCTGCCCACCACCGCCACCTTCTTCCCGGTGCGGAAAGACGGAGGCCGTGGCTGAACCCAGCCTTCGGCGAAGGCGCGCTCGATGATCTCTTTTTCCATCGCCTCGATCGCCACCGGGTCGCCGTCGATCGCCAGCACGCAGGCGGCCTCGCAGGGGGCGGGACACAGCCGGCCGGTGAACTCGGGGAAGTTGTTGGTGCTGGAGAGGCTGGCCCAGGCGGCGCGCCAGCGATCATGAAAGACGTGATCGTTGAAGTCGGGGATCACGTTTCCCAGCGGGCAGCCCTGGTGGCAGGTGGGAACGCCGCAGTCCATGCAGCGGCCGGCCTGCTTGAGCGACTCCTCGGGCCCGAGCGGCGCGGTGAACTCGCGGCTGTCGCCCAGCCGCTCGTGCTTGTCGCGCTTGAGCGCCGGAGTGCGCGGCCACTCCATGAAGCCGGTGGGTTTGCCCATGGCTCAGTGCTCCCGGGATCCGACCGCGCGCAGCCGGGGCGGGCTGGGGCGCGACTTGAGCGTCGCCCGCCGGGCCTGGAGGACGCGCTTGTAGTCGCTGGGCATCACCTTGACGAAGTTGCTGACCAGGTGCTCCCAGTTGTCGAGGATCCGCCGCGCGATCGGGCTGGACGTCAGCCGCAGGTGGCTCTCGATCATTCCGTAGACGAGCCAGATCTCGGACTCGTCGACCAGCGACTCGATCTCGACCATCTCGAGGTTGCAGCGGTTGCGGAAGGTGCGGGTGCGGTCGAAGACGTAGGCGGTGCCGCCGCTCATCCCGGCGGCGAAGTTGCGGCCGGTGGTCCCCAGCACCACCACCACCCCGCCGGTCATGTACTCGCAGCCGTGGTCGCCGACGCCCTCGACGACCGCCTTGGCGCCGCTGTTGCGCACCGCGAACCGCTCGCCCGCCAGGCCGCCGATGAACACCTCGCCGGCGGTGGCGCCGTAGAGCACGGTGTTGCCGACGATCACGTTCTCTTCGGGGACGAACTTGCTGCCCGCGGGAGGCCGCACCACCAGCCGGCCGCCCGACAGCCCCTTGCCGGCGTAGTCGTTGGTCTCGCCGTCGAGCTCGAGGGTGACTCCCTTGGCGAGGAAGGCGCCGAAGCTCTGGCCGGCCGACCCGGTGAGCTTCACCCGGATCGAGTCCTCCGCCAGCCCCGCGCTGCCGAAGCGCCGGGCGATCTCGCCCGAGAGCATCGCGCCGACCGCCCGGTGGGCGTTGGTGACCGGCAGCTGGATCGTCACCGGCAGCCCGCCGCTGAGCGCCTGCGCGCTGCGCTTGATCAGCTCGTGATCGAGGTGATCCGACACGTCCTTGCGCTGGGCCTGGGTGCAGACCCGCGGGGTCTGGGCCGGCGCGTTGGGCTGGGCGAGCAGCGCCGACAAGTCGAGCCGCTTCGCCTTCCAGTGGCCGACCTGCGGGCGCTGCTTGAGCACCCAGACCTGGCCGACCATCTCTTCCAGCCGGCGGAAGCCCAGGCGCGCCATCCGCCCGCGCAGCGCGTTGGCGACGAGGAGGAAGAAGTCGACCACCTGCTCGGGCGTGCCGGCGAAGTGCTCGCGCAGCTTCGGATCCTGGGTCGCGATTCCCACCGAGCAGGTGTTGAGGTGGCACTTGCGCAGCATGATGCAGCCTTCGACCACCAGCGCCGCGGTCGCCATCCCGAACTCTTCGGCGCCCAGCAGGGTGGCGATCACCAGATCGCGCGAGGTGCGCAGCCCGCCGTCGACCTGCAGGCGGATCCGGTTGCGCAGGCCGTTCTGCACCAGCACCTGGTGGGCCTCGGCGAGGCCGAGCTCCCACGGCAGGCCGGCGTGCTTGATCGACGAGAGCGCCGAGGCGCCGGTGCCGCCTTCGTAGCCGGCGACCGTCACCCCACCCGCTCCGGCCTTGGCGACGCCGGCGGCGACGGTGCCGATCGTCGACCTTGTAGCCGGGCAGCTGGCCGCCTTCGCCCGGCTTGGCGCCCTGGGCGATCTTGATCTGCAGCTCGTCGGCGTTGACGAGGTACTCGGTGGTGACGCCGAACCGGGCGCTCGCCACCTGCTTGATCGCGCTGCGGCGCAGATCGCCGTTCTCTTCGCGCACGTAGCGGCGGGGCTCTTCTCCCCCTTCGCCGCTGTTCGACTTGCCGCCGAGGCGGTTCATCGCGATCGCGAGCGTCTCGTGGGCCTCGGCGCTGATCGAGCCGAAGGACATCGCCCCGGTGACGAACCGGCGGACGAGCTCGGTGGCGGGCTCGACCTCCTCGAGGGGAACCGGGGGCCGCTGGCTGTCGAGCTCGAGCAGCGAGCGCAGGGTGCACAGCCCCTGGGTCTCGTCGTCGGCGACCTGCTCGTAGTCGGCGTACGCCTTCGGGTCGTTGGTGCGGGCGGCGTGCTGCAGCTTCGCGATCGTCGCCGGGTTCCACTTGTGGACCTCGCCGCGGCGGCGCCACTGGTAGCGGCCGCCGGTGACGGGGACCTCGAGGTCGAGCGCGCCGACCCGGCCGAAGCCGCGGGCGTGGCGCTCGGTCGCTTCCCGGCCCAGCTCGGCCAGCCCGACCCCTTCCAGCCGCGAGGGGGTGCCGTGGAAGTGGCGATCGATCAGCGTCCGGTTGAGGCCGACCGCCTCGAAGATCTGCGCGCCGCGGTACGACTGCACGGTGCTGATCCCCATCTTCGACATGATCTTCAGCAGCCCCTCGTTCACCGCGTGAACGAAGTTGTCCTCGGCCGCCTCTTCGGTGACCGGGATCTCCTGGCTGCGGGCGAGCGCGCGCACGGTGTCGAGCGCCAGCCAGGGAGTCACCGCCGCGGCGCCGTAGCCGATCAGCAGCGCGAAGTGGTGGACCTCGCGCGCTTCGGCGGTCTCGACCACCAGGCCGGTGTGGCGGCGGATGCCGTCGCGCACCAGCCGCTGGTTGACCGCCGAGACGGCGAGCAGCGCGGGGATCGCCGCGTGGGTGCTGTCGACGCCGCGATCGGACAGCACGAGGATGTCGGTGCCTTCCTCGACCGCTTCGACCGCCGAAGCGCACAGCCGCTCGACCGCTTCCTCGAGCGCGCCCTCGGACTGGCCGGTGTAGAGCATCGAGAGGACCTTGGGCTCGAAGTCGCCTTCGTCGCGCAGCGCGAGGATCCGGGCGAGGTCGGAAGTGTCGAGGATCGGCCCCGGCAGGGTCAGCTGGTGGCACTGCTCGGGCGACTCTTCGAAGGTGTTGCCGTCGGGGCCGAGCGCGGTGCCCAGCGACATCACCAGCGCCTCGCGGATCGGATCGATCGGAGGGTTGGTCACCTGCGCGAACAGCTGGTGGAAGTAGTCGAACA
>JAGSPQ010000999.1 GCA_018262385.1 Myxococcaceae bacterium
AGCTGCGCGATGAACCCCGCCGCCAGCGTCATCGGGCGCTCCTGGGTTTCAGTGGGTGCGGCCGAAGACGCGCTGGAAGATCTCGTCGACGTGCCGCAGGTGGTAGTCGGGAGAGAAGCACGCCTCGATCTCGGCCTTCGACATCTTCGTCGCCAGCTCCTGATCGGCGAGCAGCGCGGTCTTGAAGTCGGTGCCGTCTTCGTAGAAGCGCATCGCGTTGCGCTGCACCACCACGTAGGCGGCCTGGCGATCCATCCCGTGCCGGGCCAGCTCGAGCAGCAGCCGCTGAGAATGGACCACGCCGCCGAGCAGCTCGAGGTTGTGGAGCATCTGCTTCGGGTACACCCGCAAGCCCTCGATCAGCCCGGCGAAGCGGTAGAGCATGAAGTCGCAGGTCACCGTCGCGTCGGGGCCGATCATCCGCTCGACGCTGGAGTGCGAGATGTCGCGCTCGTGCCACAGCGGCACGTTCTCCATCGCCGACACCGCGTAGCCGCGCAGCAGCCGCGCCAGCCCGCTCAGGTTCTCGGAGAGGATCGGGTTGCGCTTGTGGGGCATCGCCGAGCTGCCCTTCTGCCCGGCGGTGAACTGCTCTTCGACCTCGCGCACCTCGGTGCGCTGCAGGTGGCGGATCTCGACCGCGAACTTCTCGAGGCTGCTGCCCAGCAGCGCCAGGCTGGTGAAGTACTCGGCGTGGCGATCGCGCTGGAGGATCTGGCTCGAGGCCGGCGCCGCCGTCAGCCCCAGCGCCTTGCAGGCGTGCGCTTCCACCGAAGGCGGCAGGTGGGCGAAGGTCCCCACCGCGCCAGAGACCTTGCCGACCGCGATCGTCGCCCGCGCCGCTTCGAGGCGCTTCTTCGCCCGCCCCAGCTCGTCGAACCAGATCGCCAGCTTGTGTCCGAACGAGATCGGCTCGGCGTGGATCCCGTGGCTGCGGCCCACCATCGGGGTCAGCCGGTGCTCGAACGCGCGGGTCTCGATCGCCTTCTGGCACCGCTCGATCCCCGCCAGCAGCAGGTCGGCCGCGTCGCGCAGGATCAGCCCCAGCGAGGTGTCGAGCACGTCGCTGGAGGTCATCCCGTAGTGGAGCCAGCGCGCCTCGGGGCCGATCCGCTCCTCCATGAAGGTGAGAAAGGCGATCACGTCGTGCTTGGTCGTCTTCTCGATCTCGTCGATCTTCGCGGCGTCTTCGGCGGTGAAGTCGCCCGCCTTCGCCCGGCAGACCTCGAGCGCCTGCTGCGGCGCGATCCCCGCCACCACCATCCCTTCCAGCGCGGCCAGCTCGACGTCGCGCCACCGCCGCAGCCGCGCCTCGTTGGACCACATCGCCGCCATTTGAGGCCTGGAGTACCGCTGGATCATTCGACCACCCGAACCGCGAGGCCCTTCTGTGAGGCAAAGGTAATCAGGTCGAGCGCGAGGGTCTTCGCATCTCCCAGCCGGCGCGCGGTGACCAGGTTCAAGGTCAGATCGACCCCTTCGGGGTTGGCGACCGCCAGCGCGCCCGGGTCGACTTTCTCGTGGAGGATCCGGTTCGCCAGCCGCCCCGCCTGCTGACCCAGGCCGGTCGCCGCCGGCGAGAGCGACAGCAGCGCGCCCTGCTTCACCTGCCCCGGCGCCAGCCCCACCAGCGGGAGCTTCTCGTCGTTGCTCCAGGCGATCAGCCGCTGCACCACCGCCGCGTTTCCGACCGTGCGATCGGAGATCATCACCACCGCGTCGATCTTGGGGCGGGCGGCCTTGAGCACCTTCTCCAGCTTCGCCGGCGCGTCGATCTCGATCGGCACCAGCGACAGGCCCTTGTTGGTTGCGAAGCCGGACGCCTCGTCGAGGAACTTCTGCGAGTAGCGGGGATCGGCCAGCACCCCGACCCGCTTCACCTGGGGGAGCATCGCCTTGATCGCGCCCAGCTCGAGCGACAGGTCGCTGGTGAGCGCGATCCCGGTGATGTTCGAGCCCTCGAGCTCGTACTTCTGGAAGTACGGAACCATCACGAAGACGATCGGGACGTTGGAGAACTGGCGGCGCGCGCCGACCGCCGCGGCGGGGCCGATCGCCAGCACCAGCGCGGGCGGGTTGTCGGCCAGCTTCTTGAACACCTTCGCCGCGGCCTCGGTGCCCTCCTCGAGCGTCACTTCCTCGAGGGTGGCGCGCGCTTCGGCGGCGAACCCGGCGGCCACCGCCGCGTAGGGGCCGAGGTCGGCGGACTTCACCACCACCACCCTTGGGCGGCTGGCGCCGAGGGCGGTCGAGGCGAGGAGGAGCGCGCTCAGCCCGAGCAGTGAGGTGAAGGCACGCGACCGGCCCGTCCCTCGACTGCGCTCGGGATGTACGGGGGGCGCTCGGCGCTGGTCAGGCTGAACGGGGGCCCGCCACCCGGCCGTCCCTCGGCTGCTCTCGGGATGAGCGGGTGCGGCGGAGCTCACTTCGTATCGGAGCAGCACCGGAACCCGACCTCAGCGCTCTTGCCGCTCGCACCGCCGGCCTGCCGCGCCGAGCAACGAACCGCGAAGTCGGCCCGCGCG
>JAGSPQ010001000.1 GCA_018262385.1 Myxococcaceae bacterium
CAACGAACAGGATCACGAACGTCACCGCGAACAGCGTCGACATGGGGCCTCCGCGCTTCTCTTCCCATACGTAATCCCCGCCAGCCCGTGCGCAATCCGCACCGGCGCGGCCCGCTGATATAGGCCCGCCATGACGTTGGACGACCTGGCCCAGCAGCTGGCGCGCGCCGGGCTGAGCCCCGCGCAGCTGCGCACTCCCCTCGGGCGGATCTTCGAGGCCGCCCCCCGTCAGGCGCGGGCCGCGCTGCACCAGATCTTCGACCCAGGCGCGCCCCTCTGCGCGCTGCTCGACCGCGACCACGAGCGCGACCGCCTGTGCCGGCACCTCACCCCGGAGCAGGACGCCGCGCTCACCGCCGCGCTCCGCCAGATCCTCTCCCCGCCCGACCCCTCGGCCCCGCGCACCGACTTCCCTTCCTCGCGTGACGCGCTGGACGACTGGGCGAACGCCCACGGCGTGGCCCACGTTCTCGCCTTCAGCGCGATCGAGCTCGCTCCTCAGGCCGGTTGGCTTTCCGACGGCCGGGCGGTCTCGATCGCCGACGTCTTCGATCCCGCCTTCAGCGCCGCCAGCGGCCGCAGCTCGCACGTCCGGCCCACCACCGTCCGCGCCTTCCTCTGGGAGTGGCTGCAGCACTACTCCCGCGAGCTCGACGACTTCCGCACCTACCCCGCCTCGCCCGCGATCGTCGACCTGCCTTTCCGCCCCTTCCTCGATCGCCTCGAGGCCTGGCGGGCGCCGGTGCTGACCTGGTTTCCCCGCCTCGCCCAGGAACACTTCAACGCCCGCATCGAGCTGGGCCCCCACCAGGTGATCGTCCGGATGCCGGTCGCCGAGCAGACCGCGGCCGGGCTGCTGCGCCCGACCGTGCTCTTCCCCTACGAAGCGCACCTGCCGCCCAGCTGCTCCTGCCGCCGCACCCACTGCTGGCACGGCAGCGCCGCCATCGACGCGCTCGCGCGCTGGCTGCAAGCCGCACCCTCGTTCTACCGCCACTCGCTCCAGCGCTCGCTGCGCCCGGGACACGAGAAGTTGTTCGAGGCGCTCGCCGCCGCGCCGCCGCCTCCACCTGCGCCGGTGCTCACCCGCGTCGGTTTTCGAATCGACCTGAACAAGCTCGCCGGGGTCGACCCCCACCAAGCGATCGAAGCGATCGCCGAGGCGGGCAAAGGCAAGCCGCGCACCCTCAAGGCCCGCGAAGCCCTGCGCGGAGCCGCGCTGCTGAGCGCGAAAGACCGCCGCTCCCTCGAACGCCTCGCCGAGTTGCAGCGCGATCGCGGCACGCCGAGTACCCAGGCCGAGCTGCTGCGTGGGCTGATCGGCCACCCCGGCGTCCTGCTCCGCGAGCACCGCCGAGACCTCGCAGTGGAAGTCCGCGCCGCGCCAGTGCAGATCGAAGTCGTCGAGCGCCCCGGCGGCCTCGAGGCGCGGCTGCGGCTGAACGGCGCTCCGCTGGGGACCCATTTCGCCAGCTGCTGGGTCCAGGGCGACGCCGGCGCCCTGCGGTTCGAGCCGGATCCCGAAGCGAAGATCCTCTGGCTGGGAGAGCTGCCCGCGTCGGCCTGGAGCTTCGTCAAAGCGCTCGGCCAGTTCGGGGGCAGCTTCCCCACCCACGTCGCGCCTCAGCTGATGAAGACCCTCGAGGGCCTCGGCCCGGTTGCGCTCGCGCTGCCGCCCTCACTACAGGGCGCGGCGGTTCCTCCCGACGAACGGCTGCGGGTGCGGGTGGTCCCCGGCCATGGCCTGTGCCTCAGCTTGAGCCTGAGCGTCGAGCCCCTCGCGGGAGAGCTTCCCCAGCTGCCCGGCGAAGGTCTGGCCGCGCTGTCCTCGTGGCGGAGCTTTGGCCGGGTCCACACCACCCGCGATCTCGCCGGCGAGCGCGCCGCCGCCGCGAAGCTGATTGCGCAGCTCGGCCTGCCCGCCGCGACCGACGCGCGCGAGGCTCTGTGGGAGCTGGAGGATCCCGAGCGGGTGCTGGACGTGCTCGAGCAGCTGCACCGGCTCGGCGACGCGGTGGTGATCCAGACCGTCGGCGCGGCGCTCCGCGTCACCCGCCCGCTCGCCTGCGCCGATCTCCGCCTCAACGTTCGCAAGCGGGCCGACTGGTTCGCGCTCGAAGGAACCGCGCGCGTCGGCGAGGCCACCATCCCGGTCGCCCGCGTGCTCGAGGCGATCCGGGGCGGAATCCGCTGGGTCGACCTCGGCAACCAACAGTTCGCGCGGCTGTCGCAACAGCTGGTCGCGCAGCTCGCGCCGGTGGCGCTCTCGTCCCGGGCCCGCGGCGACGCGACCGAAGTCACCCTCGCCGACGCTCCGGCGATCGACGCGCTGGAGGGCCAGGTCGAGGCGCTGCACCTGGCCGAGGGCTTCGCGCGCATCCTCGAGCGGATGCGCGCGGCGAAGGAGCTGAAGGTGAAGCTCCCGAGGAACTTCAAGGCCACCCTGCGCGACTACCAGGCCGAAGGGTTCCGGTGGCTCTCGCGCCTGGCCGCCTGGGGCGCCGGAGCGGTGCTCGCCGAT
>JAGSPQ010000179.1 GCA_018262385.1 Myxococcaceae bacterium
GGCGACCGCGGTCGGCGGCGTGTTTCCCGCGGTGGTGGCGACGACGGTGGCGGTCGCGCTCGAGCTGAGGCCGGTGGAGTCGGTGACGGTGAGCCGGACCAGGTTGGAAGACGCCGCGGTGAAGTTGTAGGTGACCTGAGAGAGGGCCTGCGGCGCGCTCACCCCGACCAGCTCGAAGGTGCGGGTGGTGAGGTCGGCGGCGCCGTTGGGGTCGGTGCTGCCGCTGCTGCCGCAGGTGACGCTGAGCGGCGCCAGGCCGGAGAGCGGGGTGCAGCTGATCACCGCCACCGGGGGATACCGCGGCGTGCAGGACACCTGCTGGCCGTAGACGCTCGCGTTGCCCGCCGCGTCGAGGGCGGTGACGGTGAAGTAGTGAACGCTGGTGCCCGGGAGCGCGGGGAAGTCGAAGTAGATCGACGCGGTGGGATCGACGTGGTCGTAGTCGAAGCCCTGCTCGCCCGGTCGGGTGGCGGCGCCGGGACGGGCGGTGGTGCCGCGGTAGACCCGGTAGCCGGTGACGTTCTCCGCCTGGCTGTTGACGTCGAGGGTGACCTGGCTCCAGTTGACGCGGATGGTGCCGTTGCTCTGGGCGGTGCAGGTGGTGGTGGCGGGGGCGCGGGGCGCGACGGTGTCGGGCGCGGCCGAGCCGTAGAAGGTGACCGCGCCGGTGTCGCCGGCTTCGATCGCCCAGCCCCGGCGATCCCAGGCGACGAGGTTGAGCAGGTGGGCGGCGACGAAGTTCTTTCCGTTGTCGCTGGTGTCCGGCTCGACCCACCCCGCGCGGGGGATCAGCTCGGCGTTGACCGCGGCGTCGTTGGTGTCGATGATCCCCAGCGTCGTCGCGCACGCCATCTGCACGTAGTCGGCGTTGGTCGAGCCGGTGTAGCCGAGGCCGCCGGTGACGTCGGCGCCCCAGGTCGTCTTGTCGGCCGCGCTCTTGAACAGCAGCAGCGCCGCCTTGGCGACCAGCTTGTCGTCCGCCGACGTGGTGGTGCTGTTGATGAGGCCGACCAGGAAGGTGCGGGCGCCCGGGTCTTCTCCGAGGTAGCCGAGCATCTGGGCGGCGAACCAACGGAACGCCGGGTTGGTGTCGCTCCACGCGCACTTCAGCCGCTCGCGCAAGGTGGCGGTGCGCGAGCCGAGCGCCGACTTGCGGATCACCAGCTCCTGCGCGGCCCACAGGTGCTGCCAGTCGTACTTGGTGTTGCCGCGGGAGACCTGGGCGGGGCAGGTGGTCGCCCCGGCGGGAGTGCAGGTGCCGGTGGGCGCGCCGCCGCCGGTGTCCCAGCTGCCGCGGCCGGTGCAGAACTCGTTCATCAGCTTGTCGAGCGAGGCGCCGAGGTCGCCGTAGTCTGCCGCGGCCGAGGAGATCAGGTGGGTCGCCTGGTCGTACCCCTGGGTCTGGTTGAGCCCCGGCACCACCCGCGGCGGGAAGATCGCGCCGCTCTGCTGCTTCACCATCGTCGCCTTGCCGACCCCGGCGTACAGCTGGTCCTGCGAGCCGTCGCCGAAGTTCACCAGGAAGTCGAGCGCCTGCACCGACAGCGTGCTCGCGCTGGCCGCTGAGATGGTGAGGGTGTGACGCAGGCTCTCTCCGGGCATCAGGAACCCGGTCACCTTCGGCGCCTGCCGCGAGACCGAGAGGGTGTACCCGGTGGCCTGCGCGGTGAGGACGAAGTTCTTCAGCGGGTAGCCCATGTTGTTCTGGACGTAGACGTCCAGGGTGGCGGAGCTCCCGCCCGGCACGTTCACGGTGTCCGCCGCCGGCCGGACGACGATGTTGTACGAGGTGCCCCAGAGGTCGTGACACCAGTGGGCCTCGGCCTGAGCCCCGGTGAGCGCGACCGCGCAGACAGCGGCCACCGACAACAACCTCGAGCAAGGACCCAGGGGAGGCCTCTTTGGGCAAACGGCGCAGTCATTGTGAGCGGGGGCGGACCGCTGAAGGGTTGATCCGGATCAAGCAGGGCGCTCGGGGGCGCTCGGCTATCGTGGCCGACGTGGTGGGGCTCGCGACATGGCTGGTGTTGTCGCTCAGCCCTCCGGCGGACGCGCTGTCTCTCGCGGCCTGGCAGGGCGACGAGGCGGCAGTGAGCCGGCTGCTCGAGGCGGGCGCCGTGCTCAACCAGCCCGGCGAGCGCGACTGGACCCCGCTGCACTGGGCGGTGATCGGCGGGCGCACCGCGGTGGTGAAGGCGCTGCTGGAGCATGGCGCCGACCCGAACGCCCGCGGGCAGTACGACCTGACGCCGCTCCACTGGGCCGCGCTGCAGAGCCAGGCGGGGCTGGTGCCGCTGCTCGTCCTGCGCGGCGCCGACGTGGGCGCGCGCAACCTCTACGGGATGACGCCGCTGCACGAGGCGGGGGACGAGAAGACGGCCGCCGCGCTGCTGGACGCGGGGGCGGGGCTCGAGCTGAAGGACGACTCCGGGTTCACCCCGCTGTTTCCCGCGCGCACCAAGGCGATTGGCCAGGCGCTGCTCGGCCGGGGCGCCAACGTCAATGCCCGCTCGGCCGATGGCCGCACCCTGTTCGACATGCTGGTGGTCAACACCCTGCTGCCGAAGGGGTTGATGCTCTACGGCCGGCGCAACGGGGCGCGGCTGAAGGGCGAGCAGGCCCGGTTCGAGATCGTGGTGCGCAACGTCTCTGCGCTGGCGGTGGAGCAGATCGCGCTGAAGGCCGAGTCGAAGCTGGGCCCGGTGACGCCTCCCGCGCCGCTCGCGCGCCTCAACCCCGGGCAGCGGGCGGCGTTCCAGTTCGTGCTCGCGCGCGGCGGCGAGCTGCCCGAGGGGATCTACCCGCTGATCGCCACCGTCTGGGTCGGCGGCGCGGCGGTGGGCACCTTCGAGCTCGAGGCGGACAACCACCGGGGCGAGACGCCGCAGGATCGCGGGATGGTGCGGCTGAACCAGGTGACGGTGAAGGCCACCAGCAGCAGCACGCTGGTCTACGTGCCCTTCCTCGCGGTGCCGCTGCTGGTGCTCGGGATCTGGGCCTTCCTGCGCGCGCGCCGGGTGAGCCAGACGGCGAAGAGCGAGAGCGGGACGAGGGTGGCGGGGAAGGACAGCCAGAACAGGAGCCCCGAGAAGTCGGACCCGGCGGCGACGGCCCCGGCGCCCTCGAGCGGCAGCGCGCGCAACACTCCGTCGTAGCTGCCGGCGAAGGTGACCCAGGTTCCGTTCAGCCGCGCCACCACCGGCGCCGACCAGGTGCTCGAGTCGAGCCCGGCGACGTCCCACAGCGGGCGCCCGGTGAAGACGGTGGCCACTGGGTGACCGGTGGCGAGATCGACCACGTGGAGCGCGTCGTCCCACGCCGAGACCACCGCCACCGGAGGCTTCGCGTCGGCGGCGATCGCCGGGCTGCTGTAGACGCCGGCCCGCGCCGCGTACCGCCAGACGACTGCGCCGGTGGACGCGTCGAGCGCCCAGAGGTGCCGGTCGTAGGAAGGGACCAGCACCAGCCACCGGTCGCCGAGGCGGGCGATCGCCGGGGAGCCGATCACCCGGTCGAGGGTCTTCACGCTCCAGCGCTCGGCGCCGTCCACCGCGTTGAGCGCGCGCGCCAGCCCGTACTTCGAGGCCAGCACCACCACCGGGCCGTCGGGCAGCTCCACCACCGCCGGCGGGCTGCGGATTGCGTCGAGCTCGGTGCGTTTCCAGATCGTCTTCCCATCGGAAGGGTCGAGGGCGTGCAGGGTGCCATCGCTGGAGGCGACGAAGAGCCGGGCGCTGCCCCCGACGTTGGCGAGCACCGGAGCGGCCACTTCGTTGTCGCCCAGCGCCGCGGTCCACAGCCGGTGGCCGTCGCGGATCCGAAGCGCCACCACCGAGCCGCGCTGCAGGCTGGCTCCGAGCGAGCGGTCGTAGACCCACGCGCCGACGAACAGCGCCGGCTCTCCGGCCACCGTCCCCACCACCGCAGAGGAGAGCCGCGCTCCGCCGAGGGTTGGGCGGTAGTCCTCGACCGCCACCGACCACAGGCGCGCCCCGGTGCTGGCGTCGAGCGCGTAGACGAGCCGGTCGGAGCTGGCGGCGAAGAGCCACACGCGCTGGCCGTCGTTCCACAGCGTGGGCGCCGCGGCGACCGCTCCGCCGGTGGGGTACTTCCACTGGACCTGGCCGCTGCACGCGTCGAGCAGGTAGACGAGGTGGTCGTAGCTGCCGACGGCCAGCACCGCGCGGTCGTCGACCTGGGCCAGCGCGACCGAGGACCACACCGTCATCCCCGGCTCGTAGCCGAGCACCCGGCCACTTCCCTCGAAGCGCCAGGCCTTCGCCTTGCCGCACTTTGGCGCGTCGAGGGAGATCGCCGCCGAGTTCTGGGCGTCGCCGCGGCTCTGCGGCCAGTCGGTCGCGCCGAGCAGGCTGGCCAGCGTCAGCGCCAGCAGCGTCATGCCTTCTGGGGTGCGGTCTCGACGGGGCGCGGCGCCGGCTTCCAGGTGTCGACCAGGCTGAGCGCCGACTTCGGACAGTCGTCGATGCAGGCGAAGCACAGCTGGCACTGGTCGACCTGCACCTGGCCCAGCTCCACCGCCTGGACGGCGCAGCTGCGGTTGCAGGCGTTGCAGCCGTCGCAGCGGGCGGCGTCGTGGGCAATCTTCAGCCGCGAGAAGCGGGCGAGCAGCCCGGTGACCGCTCCCCACGGGCAGAGGTAGCGGCAGAACGCGCGCGAGACGAGCAGCGAAGAGAGGACGATGATCAGCGTGGCGAGCGCGGAGGCCGGGTCGCCGCGGGACGAGAAGGCGAAGTGGGTGGGGGAGGTGATCAGCTGCCGCGAGACCGCGGTCACCAGGATCACCCCCACCGAGAGCAGCCGCAGCCCGCGGATCGCCTGGTCGTCCACCAACCCCGCGACGACGAGGTAGCAGAGTGCCAGCACCCCCATCGCCCAGTGGAGGCTCGAGTCCTCGACGAACATCTTCTTCTCCACCGACAGCCAGACGAGCAGGGCGAGGAAGACGAGGCAGACCGCCCCCAACACCAGCAGCCTCGGCCCGGTCGCTCGCGCCCGCAGCTTCGGCAGCCGGTTGCGCAGCGCGACCGCGAGATCCTGCAGGGCGCCGGTCGGGCAGATCCACCCGCAGAACACCGGGCCCGCCACCCCCGTCACCGAGGCGGCGACGACTGGCAGCGCCATCCAGAAGCACGACTCGGAGTAGACCGAGCCGAGCAGGGTGGTGCCGTGGAAGGCGTTGCGCAGCATCCCGAAGACGCCCAGGCACGAGTAGACGACGTAGAAGAAGACCACCGCCGAGACGGCCTGCACCGCGCGCCGGGTCCACTGCCGCTGCCAGGTCGTCCCCGCCACCACCAGCACCGCGAGGAAGAGGAACAGCAGCGACGCCATCTCGACGCTCGTCCCGTCCAGCGAGAGGAACGGGGAGTCGAGCACTTTGAGCAGGGGAAGGCGTTCCGGCTCCACGGGTCAGAGCTTGGGGAGTTGGAGCGGGAAACTCAAGCGCGGCTCCTCGTCACCAGCTGACCTTCACCGGCCGCCCTTCCTCGTAGCCGGCGGCGCTCTGGACGCCGACCACCGCGCGCTGGTGCAGCTCCTCGAGGGTGCGCGCCCCGGCGTAGGTGCAGGCGCTGCGGACTCCGGCCACCAGCTCGTCGAGGATGTCCTCCACTCCGGGGCGGTGCGGGTCGAGGTACATCCGCGAGGTGCTGATCCCTTCCTCGAACAGCTCTTTGCGGGCGCGCTCGAAGAGGCTGTCCTCGCGGGTGCGGGCCTTCACCGCGCGGTGCGAGGCCATGCCGTAGCTCTCCTTGTACAGGCGCCCCTCGGTGTCGCGCTGGGTGTCCCCGGCGCTCTCGTGGGCCCCGGCGAACCAGGAGCCGATCATCACCGTCGAGGCCCCGGCGGCGAGCGCGAGTGCCACGTCGCGGGGGTAGCGCACCCCTCCATCGGCGCAGGCGTGGCGGCCCAGGCGCCGCGCCTCCTCGGCGCACTCGAGCACCGCCGAGAACTGGGGCCGGCCCACTCCGGTCATCATCCGGGTGGTGCACATCGCGCCCGGGCCCACGCCCACTTTCACCGCGTCGGCTCCGGCCGAGATCAGGTCCCTCACTCCCTCGCGGGTGACCACGTTCCCGGCCAGCACCGGCGTCTTGCCCGCCGCGGCGCGCACCTGCTCCAGCACCTCGAGCATCTTCTGCTGGTGGCCGTGGGCGGTGTCGACCACCAGCAGGTCCGCCCCGAAGCGCACCAGGGCCTCGGCCTTGGCCTTCACGTCTCCGTTGATCCCGATTGCCACTGCGGTCAGCAGCCGCCCCTGGGCGTCGAGTGCGGGGCGGTAGAGGGTCGAGCGCAGCGCGCCCTTGCGGGTGATCACCCCCAGCAGCTTCTTCCCCCGCAGCACCGGGGCCGCCGGCACCCGCCCCTCGGTGAGGCGCTCGAAGACCGCCTTGAGCGGAGTGCCTTCTTCGATCGTCACCAGGTCGGTGGCCATCACCCGGTGGAGCTGGGTGAAGCGATCGAAGCCCTCGGCGTCCTGCTCGCTGAAGACGCCCACCGGCTCCTCGGCGTCGTTCACCACGATCACCACCCCGTGGGCGCGCTTGTGGATCAGGTTGAGCGCGTGCTGGATGGTGTCGGTCGGCTGGAGGGTGATCGGCGTCTCGTACACCGGGTGGCGCGACTTCAAGTACGCGACGTTGGCCTCGATGATCTCGAGCGGAATGTCCTGCGGCAGCACCGCGACCCCGCCGCGCCGCGCCACCGTCTCGGCCATGCGGCGCCCGGAGATCGCCGTCATGTTCGCCACCAGCACCGGCAGCGTCAGCCCGCCGCCCCCAGCGGGAGTGAGGTCGACGTCCATCCGCGAGCGCACGTCTGCGCGGCTGGGCACCATGAAGACGTCGTTGTAGGTCAGCTCGTAGGTCGGCTTGGGGTCCAGGAATCGCATCGGTGGGCAGCGTGGTCTTCGGTTCGGCGGGCCGCAACCGGAAGATGACGTTCTGTAGCGGTGATCTCGATATGCACCTG
>JAGSPQ010000180.1 GCA_018262385.1 Myxococcaceae bacterium
GCGCCGGGCCCGGTCGCGGCGATCCAGAGCCTGTGACGATGACGACCTTCTCTCGCCGCGGGATCGTGCTGGTGCTCGCGCTGCTCGGGTGCGGCCGGACGTTGACCCACGAGGTGCGGCAGCCCTGCGTGTTCGATCGCGAGTGCCCCACCGGCCTGCGCTGCGTCGATCAGCTCTGCCGGGTGCTCGACGAAGGCGATGGCGGGAAGTTCCGCGGCGCGCTGCGCTTCGGCCAGCGCTGCGACGCCGGCTCGCAGTGCGAGTCCGATCGCTGCGTCGGCGGGCCGACCGGGCCGTTCTGCACCCGCGACTGCGACGACGCGCTGGCCGCCTGTCCCGACAGCTACACCTGCAAGCAGGTCGCTTCCGAGAGCCTGTGCGCGGTCGCCCAGCCGGCTCTACCAGTGCGCCGCGATGCCCAGCGGCGGCAAGCAGTGCATCCCCCAGGGCAAGACCTGCGACTGCCTCCCCGAGACGCTCGGGTTGCAGAAGTCCTGCCGCGGTCCGCGCAACGCGTTCGGCGCCTGCCTCGGCAATCAGATCTGCCAGGCCGATGGAGGCTTCACCGGCTGCGTCGCTCCGGTCGCGCTGCAGGAGATGTGCAACGGGGTGGACGACGACTGCAACTCGGCGATCGACGACTTTGTGCCTCCCACCTGCACCCGCACCATCAACGGCCGCACCTGCACCGGCCCCCAGCGCTGCCTGGCGACGGCGGGGTTGGTCTGCGCCGCTCCCGAGCCGGGGGCCGAGGTCTGCAATCGGCAGGACGATGACTGCAACGGGGTGGTCGACGACGGGTTCCAGGACGGCGGGGTGTACGCGCGCATCGATCACTGCGGCGAGTGTCAGAACGACTGCCGCTCGATCCCCCACGCGACCTCCACCCAGTGCGGCCCGAAAGGCTGCGTGGTGCTGGCGTGCGCCGCGGGCTTCTTCCCCTGGCCGATCGCCGCGCCGACCCAGTGCCTGGCGCTGCTCGACACCCTCTGCCGGCCGTGCGGAGTGAACGCCGACTGCATCGGCACCGGCAGCCAGTGCCTGATGATCGATGGCGCGAAAGTCTGTGGCCGTGGCTGCGGGGCCGCTTCTCCGCTGGGGCCCTGCCCCTCGGGCTACACCTGCTCTGCGGGCAACCAGTGCGTGCCGCTGTCGGGCACCTGCACCTGCCGGGCGAACACGGTGGGCTCGACCCGCTCGTGCAGCGTCTCGGTCTGCAAGGGTTTCGAGAAGTGCCAGCCGTCGACGACGTGGAGCGCGTGCGACACCGACACCTACAACCCCGAGATCTGCGACGGGAAGGACAACAACTGCGACACCCGCATCGACGAGGGCTTCCGCAACCCCGCCACCGGCCGCTACGACGCGACCGCGCACTGCGGCTGGCCCGTGCCTCACCGAGACGATCGGCCCCACCACCTTCGAGTGGGTCGACGTCGACGGCCAGCAGCCCAACGGCTGCGAGTGCCGCCGGGTGCAGGGCAACACCACCGTCGACCTTCCGGATCGCGCTCCGCTGCCCGGCGCTTCGTGGGTCGACGAGAACTGCGACGGGGTGGACGGCGTGTCGACCGACGCGATCTTCGTCTCCACCACCGCGCCGGCGGGCGGCAACGGCACCCGCACTGCGCCGCTGCAGACGATCGCCGCCGGGCTCGCCGCCCAGCAGGCCCAGGGCAAGAAGTACGTGCTGGTCGCGCAGGGCTCGTACCGCGAGAGCCTGCGGTTGTTCGACGGGGCGCAGCTCTTCGGCGGCTACTCGAGCGACTTCTTGAAGCGCAACCCGCAGGTGCACCTCACCGCGATCGTCGCCCAGCCCGCGAGCTCCTCCGCGCTGGCGGCGATCCACGCCGAGAGCCTCGGCACCGGCACCGTTGACACCGTGGTCTCCGGCTTCACCTTGATGGGGCTCGACGCCTCGGGGAGCACGCCCGACGGGCAGAACGGGCCGGTGTCGATGGCGGTGTACCTGAAGGACGCCGGGCCGCGGTTCGTGCTGCAGCACAACGACATCGTCGGCGGGCGCGGCGGAGAAGGTGGCCGCGGCCTCACCGGCCCGCAGGGCTTCGGCCGGCAGGCCTCGACCGCGCTGGACGGGGTGCCCGGGATCGACAGCACCTTCTTCCCCAACAGCAGCTGCTTCGCCGGCAGCAACCGCCCGGGTGGCGTCGCTGGCCTCAACCCCACCTGCGGCAGCCCCAGCACCGATGGCACGCCGGGCGGCGGGGTGGTCTGCCCGGTCTACACCTTCGTCGGGCACCAGGGCGTGCAGCAGGCGTGGACCCTGTTGCCGCCGGGCAGCCGGCAGGGCCGCGGCGGGTGGGACTGGAGCTTCGACAGCATGTCCGGCCTGCAGTGCGGCCACGTGACCGAGTCGGGCTGGCCCTCGGCGATTCAGCCGCACGACGGCGCCGACGGCTTGCCGGGCGCGGATGGACTGCCCGGGTCGGCGGGCACGGGCGCTCCGGCGCGCGCCCGCAGTGGGAGCGTGGTCAACGGCGTCTGGGTGGCTTCTCCGGCCGGCGCGGCAGCGGGCACCGGCGGCATCGTCGCGCAGGGCGGCGGCGGCGGCGGCGCGGGCGGCGGAGTGGCGAAGTTCACCAGCGGCTGCCAGGCGTGGGAGATGGGCGCGACCGGCGGCGGCGGGGCGGCGGGGGGCTGCGGCGGGGTGGGCGGCCAACCGGGCCGAGCGGGCGGCGCGTCGATCGGCATCTTCATCGCGCGCACCGGCGCAGGCCCCGGCCCGACGATCCTCGGCAACCGGATCCAGCGCGGGCGGGGCGGCGACGGCGGCTACGGCGGCTTCGGCGGAGCGGGCGGCATCGGCGGCGCCGGCGGCTTTGGCGGGCTGGCCTCGCGCGGGAGCAGCTCGCCGGGCGGCATGGGCGGCGTGGGTGGCACCGGCGGCCCGGGCGGGGGCGGCGGGGGCGGGGCGGGTGGCGCTTCGTATGCGATCGCCGGCTACAACTTCGACGTCGCCACGCTGGCCGCGAGCAACACCTTCCTCACTGGGATGGCGACCGACACCGGAGGCAAGGGCGGCGCAGGTGGCACCTCGCTGGGTGGGCTCGGCTCGACCGGGACGGTGGGGGCGGGCGGCGCGTCGATCGATCTGTTCCGCTTCGCTCCCTGCGCGGCGGGCTGCGCGGGCGGCTTCAGCTGCGACGCCAACAGCGTCTGCGTGCCGAACTGATCAGCCGCGGGTGCGGAAGCCTTCGAGCGAGTCCCAGGCGCCGAGCTTGAAGATGTACGCCTCGCGCTTCTGGCTCGAGAGCGCGTCGAACTTGTTCAGCACCTGGATGGTGAACTCCGGGTCGTTGACCACGTCGAGCAGGGTGGTGAGGTAGACGAGGTGGAGCCGCGGCTTCTTCCACAGCGAGTGGAGGCTGACCGACGCGTCCGACCACTCGCACAGCGCCTGGGCCTTGAACTGCTCTCTCGGCCAGACCGCGAAGCCCTTCTTCTGCTGGAAGGTGCAGGCCGCGGTGAGCTGATCGAGCACCGGCGCCTGGCCGGTGAGCTTCGAGCGCAGGGCCTGCTCGAGCCGCGCGTCGTAGGCGAGCCGCTCGTCCCGGGTGGCGAAGGCCGGGATGCCGCGCCGGACTTCCTGCGAGACCTGGTCGATCTCGTCGACCACGTGCAGCTCGCCGAGGGCCTCCTTCACCGCCATCCGCGCGATCTCCTGGTCGTCGAGCGCCTCGAAGCGGGTTGCTGAAGAGTTCCGGGTGGTTGCGCAGCCAGCGGCGAGGACGAACAGGGCGAGAAAGAGGGTCGATTTCATGTTGCCAGCCAGACCCGCCACCCTGCTGGAAGGTGCAACCGATCAGCGCGTGGTTGCGTGCCTCCCGAAGGTTCTCGAGTCCTCGCGCCCCACGGGGGTGGGAACTCAGTGGGTCACTGGAGAGGGCAGCAACTCCGGCGCAGGGAAAGGCAGGCGGGTGCAATCGCCAGCGGAGAGCTCGACCGCTCGGGCTCCCCCGTACCACCGGGCAAGCCCCGCCTCCGGCGAGGTCGCTGAGCCAGTTTACTTAATTAAGTAAACTGGCTCTTCCGGGTCGCCGGAGGGGAGGGAGGAGCGGCAACCGCGGCTCCACTCGGGCCCGCCTCGCGCGCGTTGGCGAGCAGGTGGGTTCGAAGCTCCGTCCTTTCGGCGTTCCGCGAGGAAGACTCACGGGTCAACGAGTCGGTGGTCCGAAGCGCCGTGGAGCAGTCTAAGCCCGCACTGCCTTCAGGGACCGAGATCGCCGTGGCCGCTCGCACCTGCCGGCAGCTCGGTGCCCAGACGCGACGACGCCCACTGCGCGCTCCAGGCTTCGGAGCCGTCGCAGTGGGCAATCGCGCTGCCGCGGGGCTCGAGCTACAGCGAGCTGGTCTTGAGGGTGAAGCTCCCCGCCTCGTACCCGTGGACGGCGATCATCAGCTTGCCGTTGCTCGGAGCGGTGACGGTGACCGTCTCGTTGCCCGACGCGGTGTAGCCGCGGGCCAGGTACGCGCTGGTGGTCGGCGCGGTGTCGAAGTTCACGTAGAGGTCGATGTCCTTCGCCGAGGTGGTGGCGATCTGGATCTTCGCGCCCGCGGGCACGGCGAGCTCGAACAGCTTCATCGCGTTGAGCGTCACCTCCCCGCCGACGTCGAGGTGGGTGATCGTCGCCGGGGGCGGGGGAGGCGGCGGCGGGGTGCCCGACGCTTCCTTGAACTTGATCGTCAGCTCGTAGTTGCTGGTCGCGGCATAGCCGTTGATCGCCACGAACACGCTGCCCGGGCCCGCCACCGCGCAGCTCTCGACCGAGCCGCTCTTGTAGGGACGGCAGTCGTACTGGCTGAGCGTCGGCGCCAGCGCCTTGCGGCCGTAGAGATCGGCGTCCCCGCTGCCCGTCATCTCGGCGGTGAGGGTCGAGCCGGCCGCGACGTTGAAGGGGCCGAACACCTTGAGCGCGCCCTTGGCGATCGTGCCGGACTCCTTGACGACCTTGTCCCCGCCGTTGCCGGTGCCCGGCTCGGTGACCGACTCGTCGATCAGCGACTTCACGTTGGCGAAGGTGATCTTCCCGCCGGCGACCGAGGTGGTGCCCGGCCCGGTGGGGAGCCAGACGAAGTCGGGGTGGTTGGTCTTGCTGCTGCCCGTCCACTCGCCGCCGATGATCTTCCCGTCCTTGTCGAGCTCCAGCACGTAGGAGTAGCGATCGGTGTGGGTGTACTGGTTGATCGTCGACGAGAGGTTCCCGTCGGTCTGGGCGGACGACTCGCTGATGTAGTCGACCTCGCTCTCGATGAACGCGAACGACACCGCGTCGGCGTTGAACACGTACGCCTTCGGCAGCTCGCCACCGATGGTGATCGCCAGGTCGAAGTTCGAGGTGTCCGCGTAGCCGTTGACCGAGACGAACATCGCCGTCGCATCCGCCGGCACCGTCACCTCGCACAGCTCGGCCGAGCCGCCCTCGTAGGGACGGCAGTCGTAGGCGGCGTCGGTGGGCTGCGCGCCGAACTTCACGAACAGGTCCGCGTCGCCCGTGCCGCCCATCACCACCTTCGCCTTCTGGCCGGCGACGACGGGGAAGCTGCCCTGGTGGCTCCACTCGCCCTTCTTCACGGTGCCGGTCTTCTGGGTGGTGGCGCCGCCGACGCTGGTGGCTCCGATCAGCGCGTTGGCCTCGGCGAAGGTGACGACCTTCTTGTTGGTCACCCGGTACCCGCGCAGCGGCTGGTTCCAGACCTGGTGATCGTAGGTGCGATCCTCGACGAACGCCTGGCGCTTGATCCCGAGGTAGTTGGTGGCCAGCACGTGCCAGGTTCCGGCGTTGGTGTCGCGGCACTGGGCGTTGGCGTTGGAGGGGCGGCCGTACGCGTCGAGCTTCACCGCGTCATCGCCCGCGCCGACGTTGCAGCGCAGCGAGACGAACTTGCTGGTGCTGCTGTTGTAGACCAGCGTCGCCAGCGCCTTCAGATCCTGCACCTTGAAGGTCACCCCGTTGCGGGTCACCGGGTGCTTCGGCTCGGGCAGCAGGATCGCCGCCGGGCCCCAGGCGTGGCAGATGCCCCACCAGGTGGGGATGCAGCGGCCGGTGTCCTTGCCGCGGCGCTTGCCGCAGGTCTCGCCGAGCGCGCTGTTGCACTCGCTGGCTTCCTTGCACTCCTTGGCGGTGCTGCGGGAATCGATCCCGTGAGCCTTCGAGACCGCGTCCTCGACCCCGGTGCCGCCGAACGACTTCTCGTACTTCAGCGCCGGCGAGTCGGCCGCGCCGTCCCACTGGAAGTTGATGTTGTCTTCGTAGGTCGGCCAGTAATTGCCGGCCCAGGGGATGGTCTGCGCTTCGCCGGTCAGCGGGAGGGCGTCGAGCTTGAACTCCAGCGCGGTCGCGAACAGCGAGGGGGCGTCGCCGGAGGTCCAGCGCTCCTCCTGCTTCTCGGTGCCGGTCGGGTCGCTCTTGGTCCCGATCACTGCCTCGGAGCTGCCGCAGCTCCAGATCCCCATCGCCACCACTGCGCTCAGCACTGCTCGGTAAGTGTTCATAACTGCTTGAATCCCCTCTTAACTTTCGTTTGTGGGTGCGCGTCCTACAAGGTGCGCAACTGTAGGTCAACTGGCTACGTTCGGTGACATGACCCCGGGCTCCGGCGGCGAGTGCAACCGGCGGTAGAAATGGGACCGCTTTCGATCGAACGGGCAGTGGTTGAAGCCGGTTACCGCTGGCGCACCGGGTGAAGCGGGGCAGGGCTCACCCCTCGCCTCCAGGACTCCCGAACATGAACGCCAGCGCTCCGCAGCCGAACCGTCGCCGCCCCTACCGCGGCCAGGGCATGACCGAGTACATCCTGATCGTCTGCCTGATGGCGATCGCCTCGATCGGGATGGTCACCCTCTTCGGCGACAACGTCCGGCGGCTGTTCGCGATGTCCGCCGACTCGCTGGCGGGCGCCGACAGCGTCGCCCAGGCGAACACCATCGGCGCGGTCGACATGAAGAAGCTGCACTCGCGAACCCTCAAGGAGTTCGCGTTCAACAACACCCCTTACTGAGCAGCCACCGGCAGCGCCGGAGCGTCCCGCACCTCGAAGCGCATCTCGTCACTGGTCGCGGTGATCTCCGGCGCGTACATCGCCTCGACCCGGGCGGGCAGGGCGGCGAACTTCCCGGGCACCTCGGCGCGCAGCTCGTAGCTGAGCCGGGTGACTCCGATCGGGATCTGCTGGAGGAACATCGCCACCCGATCGGTGCGCAGCTCGGCGTGGGCGCAGGCGTAGTTGCAGACCTCGGGGCCGGACTTCAGCAGCACCGTCTCGAATCCGGCGGCCTTCAGATCCTCGATCATCAGGAACTCGACCGCCTTGTTGGCCTTCACCTCGAGGTCGACCCGCATCCGCACTCCGGACTCGACCGGCATGCCGTACTCGGTCGGCGCCTCGGCCTTCTCCGCCGCCGGCCGCCCGAGCAGGGTGTACTTCCGGGTCACCACCACGTCTCCGCCGACCCCCTTGATGAAGTCGTTCTGGTTGAAGACGTCGAAGGTGGCCGCGTAGTAGCCGGTCGCGCCGCCGTCGCGGCGGACCTCGATCAGGTTCTTGCCGCCCTTGAACGCCGAGTCGTTCAGGACGATCGGCGCGGTGAGATCGAGCCCGCCGCGGGTGAACGAGATCCGCTTCGCTTCCTTGCCGTTGACCAGCACCACGAAGGTGCCGTTCTTGCTCGCCGCGGCCTCTTTGGTCGCCAGCTCGGACAGCGCGTAGATCGCGAACGCGGTGTCGCGGGTGGTCCGCCACTTCCCGCCGTTGCGGCGCAGCACCAGGAAGTCGGTCAACGGCTTGATGTTCGGCGAGTTGAGGTCGTACTTCACCATCGCCATCAAGGTGTACGCGGTGGCCTCGATCGCCGCCGAGGTGCTCC
Source organism: Myxococcaceae bacterium (assembly GCA_018262385.1). Lineage (GTDB taxonomy): Bacteria > Myxococcota > Myxococcia > Myxococcales > Myxococcaceae > JAGSPQ01. Next base: position 7,886 of record JAGSPQ010000180.1, read on the forward strand.
AGGCGTCGGTGACTTCTCCCACGGCCGCGTCGGGCCGGCTCGAAGCCGCCTTGACGACGTCGTCGAGGTTCTCGACCGCGATCCGCGCGCGCTTGTCTTTCTGCTCGAGCATTGCCAGCGCGACCAGCGCGCGCCCGCGGGGAGACAGCCGGGTGCGGTAGGCGAAGGCCGAGTCCAGCGCCGGCTTCGGCGCGCCGCCGGTGCGGGCGAGCGCGAACACCATGAACGCGTGGGTCTCGGGCTCGTTGAGCGCTCCGCCCAGCGCCTGGGTCAGGTAGCTGCGGCCGCGCTGCACCACCGAGGCGTCGACGTCGAGGCCCGCTTCCTTGCCCAGCGACAGGCCGTA
>JAGSPQ010001001.1 GCA_018262385.1 Myxococcaceae bacterium
TGGGGCACTCCGGCCGGGCCGGGCATCGGCCGGGGGTTGTTGCCGGGGGGAGCGGAAGGCGCCGCCGCCGCCTTGGGGGCGTTGACCAGCGAGCCGGTCGAGACGGGGGTGTAGCCGGTCATCACCGGGATGCCGGCGGGCATCCCGACCAGCGCCTTCACCTTGTCGAGAAACGCCTGGCTCTCGAACGGCTTGATCACGTGACCGTCGGCCCGAGCGGCGCGGGCGCGGTTCTCGTCGAACGGCTCGAAGGTCCCGGCCAGCAGCAGCACCGGAATGTGCTGGGTCGACGGATCGCCCTTGAGCGCCTCGGCGACCTCGTACCCGTTCTTGCCCGGCATCATGCAGTCGGCGAGCACCACGTCTGGGCGCAGCTCACGCGCCCGATGAATCGCATCGAGCCCGTTGTCGACGACGGTGAGCGTGAAGTCTTCGTGGGCGAAGATCAGGCCAATCACCTTGCGGATGGTGACCGAGTCGTCGGCGACGAGTACTGACTTAGGCATCGATTCTCCTGTGCGGCAGCTGCGGCAAAAAGACGGGCAAGCTTAGGCGGCGCGATCGCAAGCGCTCAAGAAAACATGCGCCGGAGCTCGAGGGTCGCCACGCCCGCAAGGTTTGCACCCTCCACCACCCCGAGGGCGCGCGCGGCGGTGAAGCCCACCCCGTCGGATCCGATCTCGGTCAGCACCACCAGCGGCTCGCTCGAGATCGGCTCTCCCAGCAGTCCGGGCAGGGAGAACACCGGCCAGGCCTGCTGCTGGTGGAGGATCACCCCCGCGGCCGCGGTCTGGGTGACCAGCGGGCAGAACCTGGGGCCCAGGCCGACCACCTGGGCAACGGACGCAAGCGGCAGCCCGAGCAGCCGGCCCCCCGTCTCGAACACCAGCGCCCGCGACAGCGGCGGCCCGAATGGATCGACGACCTTCAGCTGGGGCGGCGCCCGGACGCCCGGCGCGAGCGCCTCGACGTCGAGCTCGAGGAAGAGCTCTCCGGCGATGTCGATCAGCCCGCGCACCGCCGGCTCGACCGACGGCCCGATTCGCCGCGGCACGTGCAGCCAGGGGCAGTTGGCGACGTCTTGAACCCCGCGCACCGAGCGGACCCGCAACGCGAGGGTCGGGCTGGTGTCGAGCAGCACCGCGGTCCCCGGCCGCTGCTCGGGAGGTCCGCCCAGCAGCGCGCTCAGATCGACGAGCGGATGGTGGCCGCGCAAGGTCGCTCCACCTACATCGGGCACCGCGACCTCGAGGACGCTGGTGGCGGGCACGGCGAAGCGCGAGGGCCCCGCGTCGATCAACAGGCAAAGTCGCCGGCCCCGTTCGCTCATGTCTCGCCCATGTGATTCAGGGATGCTAAGCGAGACGCACTCGCATGGCGCACATCCTCCTCGTCGACGATGAGAAGGTGGCCCGCGCGCTCTACGGCGATTTTCTCACCGGCGCGGGTCATCAGGTGACAACGGTTGGAACTTCGGCAGAAGCCAAAGAGGCGCTGCTGCGCCAGAAGTTCGATCTGGTGGTCACCGACCTGATTCTTCCGCAGAGCGACGGAATGGAGCTGCTGCAGTTCATCAAGATGGAGCACCCCGGCGTGGAGGTGGTGGTGATCACCGCCCTCGACAAGGTCGATCCGGCGGTCCGGGCGATCAAGTACGGCGCGGTCGACTACCTGGTGAAGCCGATCAACCCCGAGGTGCTGGCCCACGCGGTCACCCGCGGGCTCACCAACCGATCGGTGCTGACGGAGAACGTCGAGCTGCGACGCCACGTCGCCCTGCTCGAGACCGCGCAGCGGATGGCGACCACCCTCGATCGCGAGAAGCTGCTCAGCACCGCCTGCACCGCGTTCGCCCAGGCCTGCGAGGCGCCGGCGGTGATGCTGGTGCTGAAGAAGGACGACGGCTGGCGGGTGGAGGCCGACCACGGGGTGGCGGACGAAGCGCTCGCCGAGTCGCTGGCGGTGAAGATCGAGGAAGAGCTGAAGGGCGGCTTTCAGATCAAGGGCCAGGAGCTGGACGTCGCCCTGCCCTCTCCGTACGAGACGGCGTACCTGGTGCCGGCGGTGAACGGCGAGGACGCGCTCGGCGCGGTGGTGCTGCTGTTCACCGGCGGGATCCCCGAGCTGTCGCTGGCCTCGGCCGGCACCCTCGCCCGCCACCTCGGGCTCGCGCTGCGCAACCTGGGCAAGTTCGCCGAGGTCGAGGATCTGGTCTACCTCGACGACCTCACCCACCTCTTCAACAGCCGCTACCTCGAGCTGATCCTGGAGAAGGAGTTCAAGAACCCTCCTCCTCCCGATGGGAAGGCGTTCTCGCTGCTGTTCCTCGACCTCGACTACTTCAAGAGCGTCAACGACACCCACGGGCACGTGATCGGCAGCAAGCTGCTGGTCGAGGTCTCGCGGATTCTCAAGGGCTGCGTGCGCGACGGCGACGTGCTGTGCCGCTGGGGCGGAGACGAGTACGTCGCGCTGCTGCGCGGCACCGACTCGGGCGGAGCGCTGAAGGTCG
>JAGSPQ010001002.1 GCA_018262385.1 Myxococcaceae bacterium
CATTCCTCCCGCCGCGAGCGAGGTCTGGGTGCCGTGGGGAGACCTGTCGAAGACCACCGCGTCGACGCGGTGCGCGCGCAGCTCGAGCGCGATCGCCAGCCCGACGATTCCGCCGCCGACGATCGCGACCTTCACCGGGGAGGCTCCACCGGCCGGGCCTTGAGCGGCTCAGGGGCCGCTTCCGCCGGGTCGGGCGTCGATTGCGGTGCGGCCCGGTGGGTCTGCCAGTACATCCACCCGAACGCGAGCATCGCGAGGACCATCAGAATCAGCGTTCGGGTCGGAAATCGCATGGCCGGCCCCTTCTCTTACGCTTGGAGAAGTCTCCTTGCACCGGAGTTTGACGGTGCTATCTGCCCGGCGGGGCAGGGTTTTCGCCGGGAGGCACACCGTGGCTGAAGTGTTCGACGTGGTGGTGATCGGGTCTGGGCCGGGCGGTTACGTGGCGGCGATTCGCGCCGGTCAGCTGGGCCTGAAGACTGCGCTGATCGAGAAGGACAAGAAGCTCGGAGGCACCTGCCTGCACCGGGGCTGCATCCCGACCAAGTCGCTGCTCTACACCGCCGAGCTGTACAGCCACATCCTCCACGCCGCCGAGTTCGGCATCGATCTGTCGAACCCCACGATCAACTGGGCCCAGGCGCAGAAGCACAAGCAGAAGGTGGTCGACAAGGGCGCGGCGGGGATCGACTTCCTGATGAAGAAGAACAAGGTGACGGTGATCAAGGGCCACGGCCGGATCAGCGGGAAGGGGAAGGTCGAGGTCACCCTCAACGAGGGCGGCGGCAAGCAGGTGCTGGAGACGAAGAACATCCTGCTCGCGATGGGCTCGATCCCGAAGTCGCTGCCGAACGTGCCGGTCGATCACAAGCGGGTGATGAACTCGGACTCGATCCTCGAGATCCAGACCGTGCCGAAGAGCATCATCGTGCTGGGCGCCGGCGCGGTCGGCACCGAGTTCGCGTCGGTGTTCGCGCACGTCGGCAGCCAGACCACGATCGTCGAGTTCCTGCCGAACCTGCTGCCGATCGAGGACCTCGACGCCAGCAAGGAGCTCGAGAAGCAGTTCAAGCGGCTGCGGAAGATCGAGGTGCTGACCGGGACGAAGGTCGAGAAGGTCGAGACCCACGCGAAGGGCGTGAAGGTCACCGTCAACACCGGCACCGAGACCCAGGTGCTGGAGGCCGAGATCCTGCTCTCCGCGGTTGGCCGCTCGCCGGTCACCAACGACGCGGGCCTCGACAAGACGAACATCCAGCTCGATCGCGGCTTCATCAAGGTCGACGCCAACCAGCGCACCAGCGAGCCGAACGTGTTCGCGATCGGCGACATCACCCCGTACCCGATGCTCGCCCACGTCGCGAGCGCGCAGGGGATCGTGGCGGTGGAGTTCATGGCGGGGAAGAACCCTCCGCCGATCAACTACGACCTCGTGCCGAGCGCGACCTACTGCTACCCCGAGGTGGCGTCGGTCGGCCTCACCGAGAAGAAGGCGAAGGAGCGCGGCCACGACGTGAAGGTCGGCGTGTTCCCCTTCAGCGCGATCACCAAGGCCACGATCTCGGACGAGGGGATCGGGATGGTGAAGGTGGTCAGCGACAAGAAGTACGACGAGGTGCTCGGCATTCACCTGGTCGGGCCGCACGCGACCGAGCTGCTCGCCGAGGCGTGCATCGCGCTCAAGCTCGAGACCACCACCGAAGAGATCGCCCGCACCATGCACGCGCACCCGACGCTGTCGGAGATCGTGAAGGAAGCGGCCGAAGCGACGCTGGGGCACGCGATCCACATCTGACGGCTACGCCGCGGCGGATTCCTGTTCGCCCGCCCGCAGCCAGGCGGTGAAGCTGCGGCGGGTGTGAAGCAGGCCCCGCTGCACGTCCTCGATCGCCAAGTCGTCGCAGGCCAGCCGCAGGTGCGCGAACAGCTCGAGCACCAGCTCCAGCCCGGCCTGGCTCTCGAGGAACAGGTGGCCGTCGCTGGTCATCCAGGCCTCGAGGCGCCCTCCGCCGGGGATCTCGAGCACGAAGCAGTTCTTGATCCCCAGCACCGGCTCGACGTCCGGAAACTGGGCGATCGCCTCGATCAGCCGCGCGCGGGTGAGCTCGTCGAAGGGGCCGGCGAGCGGGTTTCGTGGCAGCTCGACCAGGTCGGCGGGAAAGGCGAGGGTCTGCTCGGCGTTTTTCTGAAGTCGGACGATGGTGAATTCGTAGGCCATGGTTGCTTGAAGGACCCACGGCCCGGGCGGGGTGTGAAGCGGTCCCGAAAAGACCGAAAAGCCGTCTGATTTCATGTGAATGGGCGGTGTAGCGCCGAGTGGGGCGGTGTCTGTTTCGGCCCGACTTCAAGCCGAAACCGGGTGGAAATAGTCCGACCCCTGCAAGCCGGATCCGCCCCCGCTTGACCTGCCCCCCGGGGGTCAATACATCCACCGCACGATGGCGACGCCCGATCGATTCTCGCTGCCGCAGCTCGCCGAGAGCGGCCGCAAGCCGGACTGGTTGAAGGTCCG
>JAGSPQ010001003.1 GCA_018262385.1 Myxococcaceae bacterium
TACCTGTTCTTCGTCGTCCTGTTCCGGGTGCTCGGGCGCTGGTCGGCGAACCTGGTGCTGTACTTCGTCGCCGCCTGGTTCGTCGCCTTCGCGCGCCAGTCCCGGCGCGCCTCGCTGCAGTTCCTCGATCGGGCGATCGGCCCCGCCACCGGCTTCACCGCGCTGGTGCGCTGCTACCGGCACATGCTGGCGTTCGCCCACACCCTGGTCGATCGGATCGAGCTGGGCGTCGACGGGCCGAAGAAGTTCGTCCGGGTCGCCGAGCACGGCGTGGGCGAGCTGCTCGACTCGGCGATCGGGCCCAAAGGGGCGATCGTGCTCACCGCCCACCTCGGCAGCTGGGAGCTGGCCTCCGGGCTGCTCGGCAACCGGCTGAAGGCGCCGTTCGACATCGTGGCCTATGACGGCGAAGAGCCGCAGATGCGGGCGGCGATCGAGAAGAGCAGCGCGAAGTTCAAGCCCAACATTCTCAGCGTCGGCAGGGGCGAGCTGGCGGCGCTCGACATCATGCGGGCGCTGAGGGCGGGGCACCTGGTCGCGCTGCAGGGAGATCGCACCGTCGATCAGCGCACGGTCGAGGTCGACTTCCTCGGCCAGCCGGCGCACTTCCCGGTCGGCCCGTTCGTGGTCGCCGCGCTGTCCGGCGCGACCGTGGTCGCCGCGTTCAACATCCGGATCGCGTCCTACCAGTACGAGTTCTTCGCCTTCGAGCCGACCACCTATGCCTTCGACCGCAGCCGGGACAAGAACGTGCAGCTGACCGAGTGGGTCCAGGCCTACGTGCGCCGGGTCGAGCAGGTGGTGAGGAAGCACCCCTACCAGTGGTTCAACTTCTACGATTTCTGGGCGAAGCCGATCGCGGAGGCCGAGCCACCGCGCGGGGGGGCGCGATGAAGCGCACGCCTTCCGACTGGACGAAGCTCTCCGAGCAGCCGCCGGTCGATCTGCACATCTTCAAGCTGCGCCAGCTGCAGGCGGCCGATCCCCGCGACGGCACGCCCCACCCGCGGGTGCTGCTCGACTGCCCGGACTGGGTGAACGTGATCCCGGTGACGAAGGGCGCCCAGATCGTGATGATCCGCCAGTTCCGCTTCGGCATCTGGTCGGTCACCCTCGAGCTGCCCGGCGGCATGGTCGACCCGGGCGAGGATCCGGCCACCGCGGTCGCCCGCGAGCTGGAGGAAGAGACCGGGTACCGCCCGGGGAAGCTGGTCTCGCTCGGCTGGTGTCACCCCAACCCGGCGATCATGAACAACCGGCTGCACAGCTTCCTCGCGCTCGACTGCGAGCAGGTGCACGGCGGAGCGCCCGACGCCGCCGAGGACATCGCGATCGAGCTCTACCCCCGCGCGAAGGTGGAGCAGTTCCTGCGCGACGGGACGATCAGCCACTCGGCGGTGATCACCGCCTTCTCCTTCGAGCAGCTGCGCGGGCCGAAGGCGGGCGGCGGATGAAGGCGGTGCGGCTGCACGCCTACGGCGATCCCGACGTGCTGCGGGTCGACGAGGTCGAGGCGCCGGTGCCCGGCCCCCGCGACGTGCGGGTGCGGGTCTGCGCCACCTCGGTCAACCCGGTCGACTGGAAGATCCGCAGCGGCGGGCAGCGCAACGTCATCCGCTACAAGCTGCCCTGGATCCTCGGGCTCGACGTCTCGGGGGTGGTGGAGGCGGTCGGCGCGCGGGTCACCCGGTTCAAGGTCGGCGACGAGGTCTGGTCTTCCCCGACCCACCGCCGGCCCGGCACGTACGCCGAGCAGGTCTGCATCGACGAGCGCGAGGTGGCGCTCAAGCCGAAGAACCTCAGCCACGACGAGGCGGCCTGCCTGCCGCTGGTGGGGCTCACCGCCTACCAGTGCGTAGTCGAGAAGGGCCGGCTGCAGGCGGGGCAGACGATCCTCGTCCACGCCGGGGCCGGCGGGGTCGGCAGCTTCGCAATCCAGCTGGCCAGGCACCTGAAGGCGCGGGTGATCACCACCTGCAGCGCGAAGAACGCCGACTTCGTCCGCGGGCTGGGGGCGGACCAGGTGATCGACTACACGAAGGAGAAGTTCGAGGACGCCGGCCCGGTCGACCTGGTGCTCGACTCGCTCGGCGAGGGCGCGCTGCCCCGGAACCTCGCCGTGCTGCGGCCGGGCGGGCGGCTGTCGAACATCACCCTCGACCTACCCCGCCACGTCGAGCGCTACGGCCCGCTGCTCAGCCTGTTCACCATCAGCGCGACGATCGTCTGGCTGCACCTGTGGCCGCTGCTGCGAAAGGGCGTGCGCAGCCGCCACGTGATCAAGCGCTGCGACGGCGAGCAGCTGCAGCTGATCACCGCGCTGGTCGAGCAGGGCGCGATCAAGCCGGTGATCGACCGGGTCCTGCCCCTCGACGAGATCCGCGCCGCCCACCGCCACAGCGAAGGGCACCACGCGCGGGGGAAGATCATCCTCCACGTCGCCGACCGCTAGCAGGGTGCTGGCCGGAAGCCCGCCGCTACTTCGCCGCGGGCGGGATCGCGAACAGCTTCA
>JAGSPQ010000181.1 GCA_018262385.1 Myxococcaceae bacterium
GCGGTGGCCTGCAGCGGGATCGCGCCCGAGAGCTTTCCCCTCCACGCCACCGCCGCCAGCACCGGCACTCCATGGGCGCGAACCAGGACCCGCGTGCCCAGCAGCGGGCCGGAAGTCACCACGCTGTCGCGGGGCACGAACAGGTAGCCGGCCTCCAGCCCGAGCCCGAGGTGCGCGCCGAGCCAGCCCTCGAGCGCGAGCGCCACTGCCAGCGCGTTCGCATTTCCGAGGTTGCTCAAAAAGCCGAGCTTCGGAGCGAGGGTCAGCCTCGCCGGCGCCGCCCGCAGCTCGACCGGCACCCGCGCGCTCAGGCCATTGGACGAGAGCACCAGCTCGGTCGAGCCGTCCGACGACAAGCGCGGCGGGCGGTACTGGTAGTGGGCGCCGGGGAGCACGCGCAGCTCGCCGATCGGCGCGGTCGCCTCCACCCGCCCTTCGACCGGGTTGCCATCGAGGTCGAGCAGCCGGGCGCTCAGCTCGACGCTCTGCGCCCCATCGCTCACCACGCTCAGCCGCCCGGGGTCGGCCTCGAGCCGCTGCGCCGGCCCCGGCTGGAGGGCGATCGCCACCTGCGCGGCCGGAACCCCGGCGACCTCGGCCTGCACCACCGCCGCCGCCGCTCCGCCAAACCCGCGGGGCAGGCGCAGGCTCGCCGTCCACGCCCCCTCGCGATCCCGCTCGCCGGGCCCGAGCGCGCCCAGCGTGGTGCGGAAGGCCGGCGCGTCGGCGGTCGGATTTCCCCGCGCGTCGGTCACCCGGGCGGTGAGCTTCACCTCGCCCGGCGTCCCCGCCACCCAGCGCTCGGCCGCCGCGGTCAGCGCCACCCGCACCGCCGGCCCGGAGAGCAGCCGCAGCCGCGCCGAGGTGGGACTGTTCGGATCCGCCGGGCTCCACGCGGACAGCTCGGCGTCCACCGGTGCGCTCTCGGGCAGGCTCCAGCGCGCGGAGTAGACGCCCGGCGCTTCCGGCTTGAAGTCGGTGATCGTCCCCAGCGTCGCCCGCGCGCGCAGCAAGAGCCCGGTGCGCGGCTTGCCGTCGTCGGTCACCGCGTAGAAGCGGGCCACCACCGCCTGGGCGCGATCTCCGCGCAGCTCGGGGGAATCCAGCGCCAGGTGGGTCAGCGCCACCCGCGGCAGCCCGAGGTCGAGCACCTTCGCGCCGTAGAAGCCCGACTGCACCCCGGGCGGCACCACCACCGGGAGCTTGCCGATCCCCTTCGCGTCGGCGCGAATCGGCCCGAAGGTCCGTTCTCCGATTCGCACCGAGACGCTCGCGTTCGGAGCCGTCTGCAGCACCGCCTCGGCGCTGCCCCACAGCGGGATCGTGGTCCAACCGTGGATCCGCGCGCCCTTCACCGAGCCCACCACTGCGATGATCGCCACCCGCGGAAAGGTCTGCCCCGGCGCGCGGTACTCGGCGACGAAGCGGCCCGGGCCCAGCTGCTTCACCGCCGCGATCGTCCCGTGGTTCACCGTCACCGAGACGTCGGCCAGCTCCTGCGGCCCGGAGATCGCCAGCTGGGCCTGGGGCTGCGCGCCCAGCTGCAGGTACGGCGGCGTGACCTCGACCGTCAGCTCCGCGCCGCTGGCTGCCACCGAGCAGAGCAGGGCGATCGCCGCCGCCACGCGGTCAGCCCGCATCGATGGCGGTCCAGTTCATCTTCAGCTTCACCGGCGGGGCCCTGGCTTCGGCGCTGCAGCCGACGGTCTTCTCCACCGGGCGCCCGCTCACGTCTCGCACCGCCACCCGCACCGCCGACTGGCCGGGGCGGCGCGCCACCTCCGCCTTGAACCGGCCGCTGGCGTCGACCGGGATGATCGCGCCGTCGATCTCGAGCTGGGCGCTGGGGTCGATGGTGCCTTCGATCACCGCGCACAGCGCAGGGTCGGCCTGCCGTGCGCGCGCGATCTTCAACAGCACTTCGGCGGGAATCGGGCTCGCCGCCGACGGCGCCAGGCCCACGTTGGCGAACGCCTGCTGCCCCGCCTTCACCTCGACCGACTTGCCCGCCGCGCCGAGGTTCACCGTCCCGGTCTCGGTCGCGACCGCCAGCGCCCGCCCGCTGGAGAGAATCGAGAACTTCGCCGCCCGGGTCTCGGCCACCGCCGAGCCCTGCTCGTCTTCGATCCGCAGCACCCGCTCGCCGTCGGCGTCGTAGCGCGCCACCAATCGGCCGCGGGTCAGCTGCACCTGGTGCACCGCGCGGGTCAGCTCGCGCACCTTCAGCTGGGTGTTCTCGGTCACCGTCAGCCGCGACTTGTCGCCGATTGCCAGCTCCGCCCGCCCGGTGCGGTCGGTGCGCAGCGCGTCGTCCGCGGTGAGCCGCTCGCCGGCCGCCACCGCGCTCCACTGGCCGCCGTCGCCGATCCGCTCGACCTTCCCTTCCACCGACAGGATCACCGCCTCCTGCCGCGCGGGGTCGGCGGGCGGCGCCGGAGCCAGCGCGGGCGTCGGCGGCGCGGTCGCCACCGCCGCGGGCGCTTCGGCGAACAGCGTCCGCGCGCCGAGGTACCCCAGGAGGCTGATGACGAGGACGATCGCGATCGCGCCGATCACCATCCGACGGCCTTCCGTCCTCATTGGCTGCGTCATCGCGTGACCGGACCGTAGACCACACTTCTTCATCCCTCTTCTTTCCCGCGCGCACATAGTGTGCCCCCGCCCGATGCCGCGCCTGTTGCCCTTCACCTGCCTCGCGGCCGTCCTGCTCGCCCACCTCGCCCAGGCCCAGGAGGCCTACGACGGGGTCTCTCGCCGCAAGGAAGTTCCCGACGCGTCGGTGCCGGTGATGACGCGCCCGCCCGAGCTGCTGCAGTCGGTGCCGCCCGAGTTCCCCGAGCAGGCGCGCGAGGCGGGCGCTTCGGGTGAGGTGACGCTGCGGCTCACCATCGGGCCGACCGGCAAGGTCGAGCAGGCCGAGGTCGTCGGCCCGGCGGGAAATGGGTTCGACGAAGCGGCGGTCGCCGCCGCGCTTCAGTTCGTCTTTCGGCCCGCGGAGATCGACGGGAAGCCGGGCGCGGTGCAGATCGAATACACCCAGCACTTCACCTGGGCGGCGCCGGCGGAAGCGGTCGATGCCGGGCCTCCGCCGCCGCCGATGGCGGTGCTCTCGGGGCAGCTGCTCCAGAAGGGCAACCGCCACCCGATTCCCGCCGCGATGGTGCAGGTGGCCGACGGCGGCGTGGCGGTCGAGAGCGACGCCGAGGGCCGCTTCACCCTCGAGGCGCCGGCGGGCGAGGTGACGATCACCGCGCAGGGCTCGTCCCACCTGCCGTTCGAAGCGACCGAGACGCTGGTCGCCGGCGAACGCCTCGAGGTGAAGTACTACCTCGCCCCGAAGTCGATCGGCCTCTACGAGACGACGGTCCACGGAGAGCGCGAGCGCACCGAGGTGAGCCGGGTGACGCTCAAGCGGGAAGAGCTGACGAAAGTTCCCGGCGCGTTTGGCGATCCGCTGCGCGTCCTCCAGAGCCTGCCGGGTGTCGCGCGGGCGCCGTTCGGCCTGGGCCTGCTGCTGGTGCGCGGCTCGTCGCCCAACGACACCGGGGTGTACTTCGACGGAATTCAGCTGCCGCTGCTCTACCACTTCGGGGGCGGTCCCTCGGTCGTCAACCCCGAGCTGGTGGATCGAATCGACTTCTACCCGGGCGGGTTCGGCGCGGAGTACGGCCGGGCGATCGGTGGGCTGGTCGACGTCGCTCCCCGGGACGTCGCGCTCGACGGCCTCGTCCACGCCAGCGCCAAGGTCGACCTGATCGACGCCGCCGCCTACCTCAGCGTCCCGATCCTTCCCGGGCTGTCGGTGAGCGTCTCTGGCCGCCGCAGCTACATCGACGCGCTGCTGGGGCTGGTGCTGCGCGGCACGACGTTGGTGTCGCCCGCCTACTACGACTACCAGGGCAAGCTCGACTACCGGCCGCCCGGCTCGAAGCACGCGGTCGGCCTGTTCGTCTTCGGCTCGTTCGACGAGCTGAAGGTGGTGATCGGTCGCGGCTCGACCACGTCCGCCGAGATCAACACCCAGCAGGGCTTCCTGCGGGTCGAGGGCTACTGGTCGTACCGGGACGATCGCGCGACGAACAAGCTGCAGCTGTTCGGCGGCACCAACAACACCAGCTTCGGCATCTCGGTGCTGCGCTTCGACGGGAACGACGTGGTCGCGGGCCTGCGCGAGCGCTTCGACTATCGCATCGACGATCACTTCACCTTCCGCGGTGGCCTCGATGTGACGATGACCCGGGCCTCGCAGCAGTCCTACTTCCCCCGGCCGGCCGACTACCGCACCTTTCCGGGCGAGCAGCCGGTGCCGGAGCTGGTGACCCAGTCCGCCGAGCACGAGATCTTCGCCTACGCCGAATGGGCCGAGCTGCAGCTCAAGGCCGGCCCGCTCAAGCTCATCCCCGGGCTTCGGGCGGAGCAGTACCGGCTCGATGGGAACTGGAAGACCGGCTTTCACCCCCGGCTCACCACCCGGCTCGACTTCGGCGAAGAGAATCACCGCTTCTCGGTGAAGGGCTCGATCGGGCTGTACCAGCAGAACCCCAGCGCCCAGCTGCTGGCCGCCAACCCGAAGCTCGAGCTGGAGCAGGCCTTTCAGGCCTCGCTCGGGGCCGAGTGGGACGTGACGACCGACATCAACATCGACGTCACCGGGTTCTACAACCGCCGCTTCGATCTCGGCCAGCGCGTCAACCAGGTGACCACCCAGGACGACGGCACCGTCACCCGGCTGCTCGCCGACAACGTCGGGCTCGGGCGCGCGTATGGCCTCGAGGTGTTCATCCGCCGGAAGATCACCGAGCACTTCTTCGGGTGGCTCGCCTACACCCTCTCGTGGAGCGAGGAGCGCCGGCACGGAGACTCGACCTACCACTGGTCGGCCTTCGACCAACGCCACATCCTCAGCGCGGTCGCGCAGTACAAGTTCGGCAACGGCTGGGAAGTCGGAGCGCGGTTCCGCCTCACCACCGGCACTCCCTCGACGCCGATCATCGACGCGACCTTCGACGCGGACACCGAGAGCTACCGCCCGATCAACGGCGAGGCCGGCAGCGTGCGGCTGGGCACCTTCCACCAGCTCGACGTGCGGGTCGACAAGACGTGGCTGTTCAGCAAGTGGTCGCTGGGCGTCTACGTCGACATCCAGAACGTCTACAACGCGACCAACGCGGAGTTCCTCACCAACGACTACCGCTACCGCACCCAGGGGATCGTGGCGGGCCTGCCGTTTCTTCCGGTCATCGGCATCAAGGGGACCTACTGATGCAGCGCGCCGCCTTCCTCGCCGTGTTGGCCCTGCTGCCCGGCTGCAACGGAGCCCTCGATGGGCCCGGCTCCGTCCACGATCTGCGGCTGCTCGCGATGCGGGCCGACCCCCCCGAGCAGCGGTTGGGCTCGGACGCGGGGGTGACGGTCACGGCGCTGATCGCCAACCCTCCCGGCGGGTTCCTGGTGAGCGCGAAGTGGTCGACCTGCGCCGAGCAGGACTCCGCCACCACCCGCTGCCTCGAGACCTCGCCCGGCTTCACCCGGCTGGGCGAGTCGACGGTGAAGACCGGCCCCGACGGCGCGGAGCCTGCGATCACCTTCGGTCAGGATCCGGCGCTGCTCGAGCTGATCCGGCAGGCGGATCCGTACCGCGGGCTCGCGGGCCTGCGGCAGGTGGTGCAGGTCGAGCTGCGCGCGGGGGACGAGACGGTGGTCGGCTTCAAGCGGATGGTGTTCGTCCTTCCGTTCGGAGTGGCGCGACCGCCCCCCGGCCCCTTCGATGCCGGCCCTCCGCGTGGGCCGCTGCCGCAGCTCAACACCAACCCGGTGGTGGGCCCGCTCGAGTTCAACGACGCCGGCTGGGCGCCCGAGACGACGGTGCTCTTCACCGTCCCCCCGCGGCGGACGCCGGGGCAGCCGCCGACCGCGCCGGTCACCGCGAGGAACCGGCTGGCGGTGCTGGAGGACCCGCGCCTGCGCGAGGACTACGTGGTGCGAACCTTCTCCGGCGAGCCGCGCACGCTGCAGGAGACCTGGCGCTACAACTTCTTCGCGACCCACGGCAGCTTCAGCCCCGTGTCCGCCGGCGGCAGCAACCTGCTCGGCAGCGATGGGGGCATCGAGGCGAACTGGGGCCGGGTCGAGGGTGAAGATGGCGGCAGCGGCCCGACCACGGTGTGGATCGTGGTCCGCGACGGCCGCGGCGGCGAGAACTGGACGATTCGCCACGCCGAGGCGCCTTGAACCCATCACCCTGAGCCTTCTCGGATGCAGAAGCGACCCTGCAACGGCGCGCGCCTGAGCCCCGGTCACCGCACCGCGGCTGGGCCTCCTGCTCCTAAGCTGGGCACTTCTCTGGGGGCAGCGGATGAGGCGAGCGGGCCTGGCGTCGGTGGCGGTGATGCTTCTCGCCTGCGGGAACAGCACCTTGACCTCCGGGGGCGTTGACGCCGGTGGCTGCTCGTCGGACAACTCTCAGGCGACGGCAGCCGGAAAGTACGCGCAATACTGGGCCCCCACCTCGACGACCAATGTCCTCATCCTGTTGAGCAACTGCCGCTGGTGCGCCGACGCGATCGCCGACGGCGGGTCGAAGGCGTTGACCTCGGAGGGCTCGTGGTCCTCCGTCAAGCAGGCGGACGCCGGATCGGGCATCAAGGTCACCAAGACGAACAGCGCGTTCTTCAACATCGTCTCGGCCGACGGCCAATCGGCGGTGAGCTACCAGGTTTCGGATGGCACGTACGTCGGCTTCGAGTACGCCAAGGGAAGCGCGTTGATGTTCACCTGTGACGGGCTGTAGCGCTCCCACCGCGCCGGGTGCCGCTCCCCAACTGGCGCAACTGACCGCAGGTGAGGCGAATCGCCACGCGTCGAGCCCCCTTCTCGAGGGGTGGGCCGTGGCACGAAGCCTGCGTGGGTCTACGGCAATGAAGGATCAACTTCCGACGCGGATCAGCCTGGAGCTGCCGTTCGAACCTGCGGTGGAT
>JAGSPQ010001004.1 GCA_018262385.1 Myxococcaceae bacterium
CCCAAGCCGGGCGAGGCGAAGCCGGGCGAGGCGAAGCCGGGAGAGGCGAAGGTGTTCACCGCCACGATCACCAGCGACGAGCCGGGGGTCGAGATCACCGTCGACGGCAAGAAGTACGGCAAGACGCCGCGGGTGAAAATCGAGAACCTGGCCTTCGACAAGCCGCACAAGGTGACCGCGAGGAAGGACGGCTTCAAGCTCTACACTTCAGACCTGGAGAACGTCGATCGGCTGGCCGAGATGGACAAGTACATCGAGCTCGAGCGCGAGGCGAAGGACGCCAAGCCGGAGCCGGTGGCGAAGGAGGACAAGCCGAAGGCCGAGCCGAAGCCGAAGGAAGACAAGCCGAAGGCCGAGCCGAAGCCGAAGCCCGAGCCGGTGGCGAAGGAAGACAAGCCGAAGGCGGAGCCGAAGCCGAAGCCCGAGCCGGTGGCGAAGGAAGAAAAGCCGAAGCCGGAGCCGAAGCCGAAGGCCGAGCCCGAGCCGAAGCCGTCCGCTGCGAAGGGGAAGGGCAAGCTGGCGTGTGCGTCGAAGCCGGCGGGCGCCGAGGTGTGGGTCGACGGGAAGAACACCGGGAAGAAGACTCCGGTGGCGATCTCGAGCGCGCTCGAGCTGTCGGCGGGCAAGCACAAGGTGATCTTCAAGCTCAACGGCAAGGCGAGCGCCCCGCAGGAGATCACGATCGACGCCGATCAGGTCTTCGTGCTCAAGGGCGTCGAGATTCCGGGCGCCTGATCGACCGCCCGCGGCCTCGCGGGCTCTTCAATTCCCGTCGGCTTCGGTTATATGACCGGCCATGGGTAACCCGCCTCCCGCGCAGCAGCCGTTTCGCTATCCGCTCCAGCGGACTTTCGTCGAGCCTGATTGGAACCGGATCCCCGGCTACAAAGGCGTCAGCACCGCCGACTGGGAGAGCGCGCTCTGGCAGCGCAAGAACACCGTCAAGAGCCTGAAGGAGCTGAAGGAGGCGCTCGGCGCGCTGCTGCCCGACACGCTGGCGGCGAGCATGGAGCGCGACCTGAAGGAGCGCGCGACGATGTCGATGTTGATCACCCCGCACATGATCAACACGATGAACTTCGAGGATCTGTGGGGCGACCCGCTGCGGCGCTACATGCTGCCGGCGTTCGAAGATCGCCGCTCCGACTTCCCCAACCACCCGCGGTCATCGCGCGACTCCCTGCATGAAGCCGAGATGTGGAAGGTCGAGGGGCTGACCCACCGCTACCCGACCAAGGTGCTGGCGGAGCTGTTGTCGACCTGCCCGCAGTACTGTGGCCACTGCACCCGGATGGACCTGGTCGGCAACAGCGTCCCTCAGGTGGACAAGCTCAAGTTCCAGACCCCCCAGCCCGATCGCCACCAGCAGATCCTCGAGTACCTGAAGAAGAGCCCGCACGTGCGCGACGTGGTGGTCTCGGGCGGCGACATCGCCAACGTGCCGATCGGCCAGTTGGAGGCGTTCGTCGGCGCGCTGATCGACATCCCCAACGTCCGCGACATCCGCCTCGCCTCGAAGGGGCTGATGGGGATCCCCCAGCACTTCCTTCAGGACTCGGTGCTGCAGGCGTTCGAGCGGCTGGCGAAGAAGGCGTTCGAGCGGAACGTGGACCTCGCGCTCCACACCCACGTCAACAACGCCAACCAGGTGACGCCGCTGCTGGGGAAGGCGGCGAAGAAGCTGCTCGAGCTGGGCTTCCGCGACGTGCGCAACCAGGGGGTGCTGCTGCGCGGGGTGAACTCGACCGCCAAGGATCTGCTCGAGCTGTCGTTCATGCTGCTCGATCACGCCCGGATCCTCCCGTACTACTTCTACATGTGCGACATGATCCCCAACGCGGAGCACTGGCGGCTGAGCGTCGCCGAAGCGCAGAAGCTCCAGCACGACATCATGGGGTACATGCCCGGGTTCGCGACTCCACGGATCGTCTGCGACGTGCCGTTCGTCGGCAAGCGCTGGGTGCACCAGGTGGCGGAGTACGACCGCGAGAAGGGCATCAGCTACTGGACCAAGAACTACCGCACCGGGATCGAGGACGAGGCAGACGCGCTCGATCGCCGGTACGAGTACTACGATCCGCTCTACCTGCTGCCCGAGTCGGGGCAGCAGTGGTGGCGGGAGCACGGCAAGGACTGATGTCGCGGCAGAGCCTCTTCCCCCACGCAACCGATGCCGAGTGGAGCGACTGGCGCTGGCAGCTGCGCAACGCCGTTCGTACGCCCGCCGCGCTGGGGAAGCTGATCCCGCTGACGCCCGACGAGGTGGCCGGCTGCGCCGAGACGGCGAGCATCTTCCGGCTGGGAATCACCCCGTACTACCTGTCGCTGATCGACCCGCAGCACCCGTTCTGCCCGGTGCGGATGCAGGCGATCCCGGTGAAGGCCGAGGCGAGGGTGCGGCCGGGCGAGCTGCTCGATCCGCTCGGGGAGGACAAGACCCGGCCGGAGGAGGCGCTCGTCCACAAGTACCCCGATCGGGTGCTGCTGCTCGCGGTCGACTCGTGCTCGGTC
>JAGSPQ010001005.1 GCA_018262385.1 Myxococcaceae bacterium
TCCTTCCCCAGCCCGACGTGCACCCGCGGCTCCACCGAACTGGCGTAGCCGCGCGCGAGGGCGACCGGGAAGACTCCACCCGCCGTTCGCACCCGCGCCCCTTCCGCCTCGCGGTTGCCCGACTTCGGCACCAACACCAGCTCGAGCGCGTGGCCCCCCTCCCCCACGTTGCTGAACAGCTGCAGCTTCGGAGCATCGCGGTTCAGCATCAGCAGCTCCTGCGCGCCGTCGCCGTCGAGGTCCGCCGCCACCAGGCTGCGTCCGTCCGCGCGCGAGTCGAACCCTTCGGCGAACGCACACTCCTCGTACCGCCCGCGCCCACCCTCGACCGGCTTCCACAGCTTCTTCGGCTCCCACCCCGACAGGCTCTGGGTCATCAGCCCCGGGATGCCGACCGCGAGGTCCTTGCCCAGCGACTGCACCAGGTCCGCGTCCGCGCCGCTCAGCTTCGGTTGCGTCGTCTGCGCCAGGACCTGGCGCCAGTACACGCTTCAAAGATCCTTTCGCTTCGGATGACTGTAGAAGCCGTTCGCGACCGCCACCTCCAGCCGGCCGTCGTCGTCGAGGTCCGCCACCAGCGAGCCCCACGCCCACAGCCCGCGGTTGACTCCCAGCGCCTGGGCCGCCTCGACGTACCCGCCGTCGCTTTCCGAGAAATACAGCGTGTTGCCCCGCGCGAACTTCTGCAGCCGCGCCATCACCTCCGGCTTCGTGCTCGCGCCGGCCAGCACCCGCGTCCCCGCCTTGGAGAACATGTTCGCGACGTACAGATCCATCCGCCCGTCGTTGTCGAGGTCGCCCACGTCCACGCTCATCCCGTTGCCTGGATCCGCCAGGCCGTACTCGGCCGCCACGTTCTGCACCCCGCCGTCGCTCTGGAACCGCCACAGGTCGTTGTCCCCGAAGTCGTTCGCCACGTAGAGCTGCGGCCGGCCCTGCCCGAGCAGATCGACCGACATCGCCGCCAGGCTCCAGCGGTGGGTCAGCCCCTTCGCCAGCTGCGGCCACGCGGCGAACCCCAGCTTCCCGTTGCCCTTGAGGAACACCAGCGGGTCGCCGTTCTCTGCCTTGAGCGGATCCGACGGCAGCGTCGTCCCGAGCGGATACGACAGCAGCACCAGGTCGAGGTGCCCGTCGGAGTCGAAGTCGCTCGCCACTCCCGACTGCAGCCGCCCGCCCGGAGCCAGCCGCCCCACCTCGACCAGCTTCCCCGAGTCGTTGCGGAACACCCACGAGGCGACGTCCCGAAACGCGGTCACCACCAGGTCCGGATCTCCGTCCTCGTCGAAGTCGCCCGCGATCGCCGAGGTCAGCACCTTCCCCTTCGGCGCCTCGAGCAGCGGCTCGCGCCCGAAGCCGGCCTTCGCATTTCGAAACAGCCACGCCCTGCGGCCATCGAGCGCCACCACGTCCGGCCGGCCGTCGCCGTCGAAGTCGCGCACCGTCAGCCCGCCGCTCTGCAGCTCGGCCATCGTCTGCTCTTCGGTGCGCGGCGGCAGCACCAGCCCCGCTTCCTGCGCCCGCTCGACGAACCGCGGCCCTTCCCGCCGCACCGTCTGCCGGGGCCCGTCGCGGAACGCGCTGATTCGCCACTGGCCCTTCTCCTGCCGCACCTCGCCGTCCGCCTCGCCCCGCTCGCTCAGCCGCGCGCCGGTCGCGTCCCGCCCCTCGACCTCCCACAGGAAATGCACCGTGCGCTTCTTCCCGGTGCCTTGAAGCTTCAGCGCCCGCAGCGAGCACGCGCTCGCCCACACGATTTCCTTCAGCGCCGGGTGCGCGTCCGGGTCGGTCAGCGCCGGCCCGAGCGAGCGCTGCCCCGACTTGAGCGCCCCGCACACCGCGTCGAAGTGCTCCTCGAGCAGGTCGTTGAGATCCTCCTGGCGATCGACCTTCTGAAGCATCGCGCCCGGGGACTGCGCCAACACCAGGGCGAGCAGGAGGAGCACGGGCGGTCAGTTCCAGTGCCGCCACTCGGCTTCGTAGTAGTGCACCAGCACCTGGTTGTTCAGCCGGTTCACCTCGGCCGGCACCTCGTCCATGTCGCGCGGGAAGTGGAACAGCTGCGGCAGCGTCTCGGGCGAGAGGAAGCGCAGCTCGTCCGGCAGCGGGTGCTGCTCGGTCAGCTCGTCGAGCGAGGCCAGCACGTAGCCCCACTCCCCGAAGCTCGGCACCCAGGCGTGGTACGGGCGGGTCTTGAAGCCCGCCGCCCGCATCGTGGTGTCGATGCACCAGAAGCTCTTCCGGGCGAACAGCGGCGAGGTGCTCTGCACCACCGCCACTCCTCCCGGAGCCAGCCGCGCCTTCAGCAGGCTGTAGAAGCGGGTGGTGTAGAGCTTGCCGAGCGAGAAGTTGTTCGGGTCCGGGAAGTCGACCACCACCACGTCGAACCGCTCGTCGGTGGTGGCCAGCCAGGCGAACGCGTCCTCGTTCAGCACCTTCAGCTTCGGGTTCAGCATCGAGCCGCCGTTGAGGTCCTTCAGCTCGAGGTAGCTCACCGCCAGCTTGGTCATC
>JAGSPQ010001006.1 GCA_018262385.1 Myxococcaceae bacterium
ACCGTTCCGGGCCCCCCGCGCCTTTCCCATTCGGGGTGCGGTAAGTCAGAAGGCCGATGCTGATCCCGCTCTCGCTGCTGCTGCTGGCCGCCGTTCCCGAGGTCGCGCTGCTCTCGACCGCTCCCGACGCGGAGGTCACCGAGCTGCGCTTGCAGCCGGTGGGAGACGCCCGCCTCGGCTCCCCGGTCGCGCGGCTGGTCCACCTTCCGCAAGAGACCGTGCTCGGAGCGGTGATCCCCGGGACCCGCCGGGTGGTCGCCACCGCGGTGACCGAGGCGCGCAAGGATCTCTCGTTCGCCTCCAGCCTCTTCCTCCTCGAGCCGAACAAGCCCACCCGGACCCTGTGCGATCGGGTCGTGCTCGGCTCGCGCCCGCTGGTCAGCGTCGACGGCCGGGTGTTCGTCCAGCGCGGCCGGGCGACCGAAGATCGGATCGACGCGCTCACCATCGACGAGGTCGACCTGCGCACCGGCCGCACCCGCGAGGTGCTCGCCTTCAGCGGCTCGGTCGCCTTCCTCGCCGGCAGCCTCGGCCGCGAGCTGCTCATCTACCGGGTCGGCGCGCAGGGCGCGGACCTCGTCGCCGTCCACGCCGATGCGCTCGGAGTCCGGGTGCTGATCCCCGCGATGCCGCCGCTGGCCCGGGACTTCGCGCTCGCGGCGGATCAGAAGGCGCTCTTCTACACCCAGGGCGATCCCTCCACCGGCCAGTGGTACCTCGAGCGGCTCGACCTGCAGAGCCTGGCGCGCACCCGGCTCGCCGAGGGCCCTTCGATGGCGCTGCTGCCCACGCCACTCCCCGATGGGCGGATCGCGTTCGCGCCCGCGCAGGGCGCCGGCCTGCAGGATCTGGAAGGAAAGCGGGTGCTCGAGTCAGGCGGCCCGGGCTTCGAGCGGGTGCGCTTCTTCACCCGCAAGCGCCTGCCGATCGGGCTGCACGAAATCCCGGGAGACTTCCCGGCGCCGCTGGGTGGGTTCGCCGCTCCGGCCCGGCACCGGCTGGACGTCGCAGGGGTGATCGAGTGAGGGCCGCGATCTTGAGCGCCGCGCTGCTCTCGACCGCCGCCGCGGCGTACTGCCCCAGCTACACGCTCAGCAGCAGCAGCAACAACGGCAACTGCGGCATCGAAGCGGCGCCGGGCACCAACCCCACTCCCGCCCAGTGGCAGGCGATCTTCGCGCTCGTCTCCAACGGCCCCTCGGCCTGGGGCAGCAACGGGCCGGCGGTGGCGAACATCGGCTCGGGCTGCAACAAGCCGCTGCCGGTCACCTCGATTCCGGCGAAGTTCCCCTGCGAGCTGCTCAAGGCGATCGCGATGCAGGAGTCGAGCTGGAAGCAGTTCTGCGTTCCCGAGTCGCCGCCGGATCAGGTCGGCAAGAGCTCGCGCACCATCATCTCGTTCGACTGCGGCTACGGCATCGGCCAGGTCACCAGCGGGATGCACATCGGCGAGGCCCCGGCCTTCGATCGCGCCCGGGTCGCCAGCGACCCGACCTACAACATGGCGACCGGCACCCAGATCCTCGCCGCGAAGTGGAAGGCCACCCAGTGCGTCGGGGACAACCAGCCGCGGATCATCGAGGACTGGTACACCGCGACCTGGGCCTACAACGGCCTCGCCTACAGCAACAACCCCTCGAACCCCAACTACTCCTCGACCCGCGGCATCTACAACCCGCAGGTCGGCGGCACCCGGCCCTACCAGGAGAAGGTGTTCGGCTGGATGGAGCACCCGCCCACCGCCACCCACTGGACCGTCACCGCGGTCGCCTACCCGAACCCGGCGACCGTCGGCAGCTCCGGCGCCCCGCCCGCCCTCGCCGAGCCGGCGTGCGCCACTCCGACCAACTGCGTGCAGACCCGCTCGGTTCACGTCTCGTCCTGCTTCCTCACCGACGCAGGAACCCCCGACGCCGGCACTCCACCCGAGGCGCGGTCGCGCCCGGCGGCTGCGGCTGCACCAGCGCCAGCGGCAGCGCGCTCTTCTCGCTGATGGGGCTGATGCTGCTGGCTGGGATTCGGCGCGCTCAGCGTCGTTGACTTGTGAGAGTTGGCGACTAGGGTCCGCGGCTTCAGCACCAATCGAGGGGTTCCACATGACGCGCGTGTCGCCGCTGCTCGCAGCCCTGCTGCTGGCCGCTCCCGTTCTGGCCGAGCAGTCGAAACTCAATCTCACCATCGAGCCCGCGGCCGGTGCCGGCCTCAACCGCTCGACCCTCGTCACGGGCGGCTGGCTGAAGCTCGACACCACCATCTTCGGGCTCGGCCCGATCGCCCCGTCGATCGAGGTGTTCGGGATCGGCAGCCAGAACGTCACCTACCTCGCCTCGGGCGCCGCCTACGGAGCCGGCATCGGCCTTCGCCTGCGCCTGCTCAACGACGAGCACGGCTACTTCTTCAACCCCGGCACCGAGGCGAACGGAAACCTCTGGGGCAACCTCTGGCTCGACGCCCACTTCATCGGCGCCCACGGCGGCCTCGGGGTCGGGTTCGACGTGAACATCGGCTACGAGTTCTCGCTGATCGACGGCCTCCAGCTGGGGCCGTTCGGCAAGTTCGTCTGGATCGGCTCGAACCAGATGCTGCTCGCCGGCCTGAGCTTCACCGTCGGCTTCCCGAACGAGCCCCCGGCCGACTACGACCCCGACAACGACGGGATCAAGGGCGCCGCCGACAAGTGCCCCAACGATCCGGAAGACATGGACGGCTTCGAGGACGAAGACGGCTGCCCGGAGCTCGACAACGACAAGGACGCAGTTCCGGACACCACCGACAAGTGCCCGATGGTCGCCGAGGACAAGGACAACTTCGAAGACACCGACGGCTGCCCGGATCCGGACAACGACAAGGACGGGGTGCTCGACGCGGCCGACAAGTGCCCGATCGAGGCCGAGGACAAGGACGGCTTCGAGGACGCCGACGGGTGCCCGGAGCTCGACAACGACAAGGACAAGATCGTCGACGCGAAGGACAGCTGCCCGCTCGAGCCGGAAGACCTGGACGGCTTCGAGGACGAGGACGGCTGCCCCGAGACCGACAACGACAAGGACGGGATCGTCGACGGCAAGGACAAGTGCCCGCTCGAGCCCGAGACCTTCAACGGCGTCGACGACGAAGACGGCTGCCCCGAGAAGGAGACCAAGGTCTACGTGACCCGCGAGAAGATCGTGATCACCGAGAAGATCTTCTTCGAGTTCAACAAGGCGAAGATCCTCCCCGCCTCGGATCCGCTGCTCGACAACGTGGCCCAGGTGCTCAACAAGTTCCCCCAGGTGAAGAAGATCCGCATCGAGGGACACACCGACGACATCGGCACCGACGCCCAGAACCAGACCCTGTCCGAGAAGCGCGCCAAGGCGGTCTACGACGCGATGGTGAAGCGGAAGGTCGACGCGACGCGCCTCGAGTCGAAGGGCTACGGCAAGTCGCAGCCGCTGGTGAAGGAGAACACCGACGCGGCCCGCGAGAAGAACCGCCGGGTCGAGTTCATCGTCGTCGACATGGTGCCGATCGTCGAAGAGGTCATCAAGCCCGTGCCGTAGTCTCGAGCGAGGCCTGATGTTCCGTTCGATCCTGTTGGCCGTGTCCTGCGCGCTCGCCGGTTGCTCCTCGGGAGGAACCGGCGGCACCGACGCCGGGCTCGGCTTCTCCGACTTCTGCGGCAGGCTCACCGAGGCGACCGGCGCGCAGATCTCGACCTGCAGCAGCGGCCCGAAGGAGCTGTGGAGCAAGTGGTTCGCCGAAGACTTCCGCTGCGCGGACCTGGCCAGGGCGGTCGATGCCGGTCGCGCCGGCTATGACCCGGCCTTCGCGCAGCCGTGCCTCACCGCCACGGCCAGCCAGAGCTGCAGCGCATTCTTCGCCGACGACCCGGTGCCCGACTGCAGCCAGGCGCTCAGTGGAAAGGTGGCGATCGGCGCCCCCTGCTACGGAGCAGTCGACTGCGGCGAGGGCCGGTACTGCGCCCGGGCCTCCAACGCCTGCTCGGGCAGCTGCAAGGCCGAGATCGCCGCCGGCGTCGCCTGCGCCAGCGCAGACCGGTGCGTCCACGGCTACTCCTGCAAGAACAGCGTCTGCACCCTCAAGACCCCCGACGGCACCGCCGACGTCGGCGCCTCGTGCGCCGGGAGCATCCAGTGCAAGCCGGACCTGAGGTGCGACTGGATCACCAGCAACTGCGCCCGGCTGATCAAGGAAGGCCAGCCGTGCGTCTTCGGCAGCGGGATCTGCGAGAACTTCACCTCCTGCTCGAGCACCACCGGCACCTGCGTCCGCGACTCCACCGCCGGTGGACCGTGCGGAATGAACCGCGCCTCCGACGGCGGCACCGACGCCGAGTTCTCGTACTGTCTCGACTCGTT
>JAGSPQ010001007.1 GCA_018262385.1 Myxococcaceae bacterium
CGGTAGTTGTTGCCGGTGCGGCCCTGGAAGCCCAGCCACTGGGTGGGGAGCGCCACGCCGTCGAGCGTCGCCTCGGCCCGCGCCAGCACCAGCTCCGGGCGGAGTGCGGCGCCGTCGGTCAGCCCCGGCACGTAGACCTCGCCCTCGACGAAGCTGCAGGCGCGCTCGCGGATGTAGCCGTCGAGGGTGATCGGATCCGGCACGTTCTGATCAGCGACGCACGCGCGCGAGGTGCTGGACCTCGTGTTCCCGAACCACTGCACCTTCGCCGGCGGGGCGACGACGTCGAACCGGTAGTTCTGGCCGTTGTTCGAGTCGTAGCTGGGGCTGCACCACAGGCCGGTGTTGACGAACCACAGGTCGGCGCGGGTCGCTCCGCTGGGAATCGTCAGCTCGAACGGCCGGGTGTGGAGGGTGGAGAAGACCGGGGTGCCGGCGGGGGAGTCGAATTCGCGGACGCTCTGCTCGACCTGCTGCCCGCCCGGCGAGAAGCGCACGATCGCGGTGATGTCGAAGGCCGGGTAGCCGTTGTGGGTTCCGCGGCAGGCGCCGAGCCGGGCGAGGTCGTAGTCGATCACCAGCGTGCCGTTGGCGACCAGCGCGCCGTGCTGCACCGTCTGCCAGCCGGAGTTGAGGAACTGGATCGTCGAGCGGTTCTGCCCGACCGGACGGCAGACCGCGGCGTCTTCCGGCATCGCCCAGCTGTTGCTGGCGTTGAGGGTGTAGACGTCGAAGTCCCCCGGCACCCGGTTGTGATCGAACAGCCGGGTGCCGTCGGCCTGCAGCAGGTACGGCGACAGCTCGAGCCGCGAGCGCATCAGCGAGGTGGTGCTCATCCCGGCGCTGATCGTCTTGGTCTCGAGCCGGAACTTGTAGCGCTGGTAGCCGGCCGGGCCACCGGTGATCGCGCTCGCCAGCTTCTTCGTCCACCCCGTCGCGTCGGTCGAACGGTAGAGCACGTACGGCCGGGCCCCGGTCTTCGCGGCGTTCGCCACGTCGATCACCCCTTCCCAGACGAAGTAGCAGCCGGCGGTGGTGCACCGGGTGGCGTACCCGCCCGTGCCCGGCGCCCGCGCGACGCTGCGCATCACGACCTGGCACCCGCGATCGGCCTTGTCGCTGGCCAGCCGGGCCTCGTCGGTCTGGAGGACGTCGTCGCCTTCCTGGTTGATGTCGGCGGCGCCGTCTCCACACCCTGAGACGAACATCAGCGCGAGCGCGAGCAGTCGTCGGTTCATGGACCGGCCGTATATCGACAAAGCGAGGTCGATGTCATCCAAGGTAGGCTTATGTCGGCAACCACGCCTAAGTCCTTCGTTTTACTGGGCTGCGTACGAGGTGTCTGACACCTCTCGCTCGTCCTCGGCTGCGTACGAGGTGTCTGACACCTCTCGCGCGTCCTGTACGAGGTGTCTGACACCCGGTACGAGGGGGCGATGCCTGGGCTGACCCGAGTCGCACGCCGTCCTCCCGGCTGGGTCCCGCCTGGTCCGCGGCCGCTGGGCGAGGCGAGCGGCGCCGCTCCGGCCGACGATGAAGACGTCTGCTACCTCACCGGCGAGTTCCGGCTGTTCCAGAAGCTGCGCGGCCACCGCTGGAGCCTTGACGATCTGATCACCGCCCACTTCGCCGCGGGCCAGGTGCCGGCCCCCACCCGCTGCCTCGATCTGGGGTGCGGGATCGGCTCGGTGCTGCTGATGACCGCCTGGCTGTTTCCCGAGGCGAGCTGCCTGGGAATCGAGGCCCAGCCGATCAGCGCCGCGCTGGCGCGAAAATCGATCGCCTGGAACGGAGTGGAAGATCGGGTCCGCCTGCTCGAGCAGGACTTCCGAGCCGCGGCGCTCGAACCCCAATACGGGCTGGTCACCGGCACTCCGCCCTACTTTCCACTCGGCACCGGCACCTTGTCGCAGAAGGTGCAGGCCGGCCCCTGCCGGTTCGAGCACCGCGGCGGGGTCGAGGCGTACTGCGAAGCGGCGGCGCGGGCGCTGGCGGACGACGGCACCTTCGTCTTCTGCGAGAGCGCCAACCAGCTGCCGCGGGTCGAGGCGGCGCTGAAGCACCACGGGCTGCACCTGCGGCGGTGGAAGGACGTGGTGCCGAAGGCGGGGAAAGCGGCGCTGGTGAGCGTGTTCTGCGCCCAGCGGGCGGCGTGCGTTCCCCAGCCGCTGCCGGCGCTGCAGGTGCGGGACGCGGCCGGCCAGTGGACCGCAGAGTTCCTCGCCGTGCGCAGCGCGATGGGCATGCCCCCTCGCCCTTAGGTAGATTGCTTCGATGCTCCTGTGCCTCCTCTCCCTTGCGCTCGCCGGCTCTCCGCTGAGCGCCGCGCTCACCGACGCCGAGCGCCGCGCCGCGGTCGCCCACGCCAGCAAGGACGAGCTCGAGCAGGCGATGAAAGAGACCCCGGTGCCGCTGCTGATCGAGATCGGCCAGCAGGCGGTCGCCGCCCTGGGCACCTACGCGTACCGGATGAAGAAGCGCGAGCGGGTCAACGGCACGATGCACGAGG
>JAGSPQ010001008.1 GCA_018262385.1 Myxococcaceae bacterium
TGGCGCAGCTCGGTGAGCATGCCGGCCACGGTGGCGGCGCCGAACCCGAGGAAGACGAGGACGTGAAAGGCGCGCAGCCCGAGCGGCGAAGGCTCGGTGGAGGAGCGGACTTGGGGCATCACTTCAGGCCGCGACTGCTCACGGGAACGGCAGGTTGAGCACGAAGTAATACGAGTCGTAGTAGGTCTGGTACGCCTCGAGGAACAGCTCGATCAGGTTCTTCTGCGCGCTGCCGTCGCCCATCACGCCCTTCGGGCCGGGGATCATCCGGACCTGGGCACCGAGCACCAGGCCGACGATCAACACCCAGTTGATCATCGAGTACTCGACCATCGCCTGGCCGCGCGTCAGCCGCTGTCGGATCGTCTTGCGCTGGGTCATCGATCTCTCCGTGTTCATGGGGCGCTCAGCACGTCTTTGATTCGCGTTCGGGGCGGCACTAGGGGGCCGGCCGGGGATCCTGAATGACGAGGTCATCGTACCTCTCCAGCTTGATTTTGGCAGTGCCTGCCTGGGGCAGCAGCATCTGGGGCCGGGCGTTGATGCCGTAGTCGCGCACCTCGATGGTGTGGGCGAGCGCGGGGATCTCCATCTTCGCCAGGTTGAGCAGCGGCACCTGGGGGCTGACCCAGATGCGCTTGACCAGCGAGCTGCGCAGCCGCAGCTCGACCGGGGTGGCGGACACGGTGCCGGCGAGGGTCATCAGCTGGGTGGGCTTGCCGGTGAAGGTGGTGAGCTCGACCGGCAGCTTCCCCGGCTGGGCGGGCGCCGCGGGATGATCGTCGACCAGCAGCTGGGCGACCGCGTCGTCGGTCAGCTCGTTGGGCTTCTCGGCGCCGACGGCGAGGATCACCCGGCTGACGCCCTCGGCGTTGAGCCCGACGGCGCGCGCGACCAGCATCCTCAGCTGGAGCAACGGCGCCTTCATCGCGTGGTGCTGTCCCATGTCGAGCTCGAGCCAGCAGGCAGGCCGGCCTTTCTTGTCGATCTCTTCTCCGACGACGGCAATGCGCCAAAAATGGACCCGATCGCCGCCGCCGTCGATACGGAAGGTGGCCCACTCCCCTACCCGACCGCCTGTAATTCCGTGCCTCAGCGGCTCGGTGAGCGCTTGTCCCACCGGGCTGTTGAGCATCGGCGCGGCGGCCAGCGCGAGGGTGAGGAAGGCGCCGATCACGGCTGGGCCGCTCGGTGCTTGAGCCGGGCAGCCTTCACCGCTTCGTCGTTGGGCACCGCGTCGGGCCGATCGGAGCCGACCCAGGTCTGCTGGAGGGCGACCAGGTTGGGCTCGACCTGGATCATGCTGACCACCGCCTGTTCCTTGCCGCGGGAGAACTCGATCACCCGCTGCGACTTCCCGTCGAGCTTGACCCGGGTGTCGCGGATGATTGCGTAGCCCTTGTCGGCGAACGCCTTCACCAGCTTCTCGCGGGCCTGCTCGATCGACGCCTCGAGCAGGGACGAGCGGGCCTGGGTGCCACCGGCCTCGTCGCGCAGCACGACGTCGGAGCTGAACAGCGCGCCTTCCAGCGGGGGGAGCTTGACCGCCCGGGCCAGCGGCTCGCGAACCCAGAGGTCCTTCAAGACGCTGAAGCCGAGCGTCTTGCCCTCATGCTGCTTGAGCACGATCGACCGGATCAGCCCCTCGCGGGTATAGAAGGCGGAGACCACCCCCTCTTCCCGGAAGTCGCCGTCGACGGTGACCGGGTAGCCCTCGTCGGTCCAGTGCTTCTGGAAGTAGCGGGCGACCTGCTGCAACGAGTCGCCGGTCTGAAAGTACGCCAGCCGGTAGTACTCGCCGCCGATCAGCAGATCGTTGCCGATGCGGGTGTGGATCGTGCCCGGATAGACGGGCAGCGGCTGTTCGGCGGAAGCGAGCAGCGGCACCAGCAGGACGAGGGCGCGCAGCGCGTTCACGGGCCTTCGCAGTTGTACTTCTTGTTGTGCTTGTCCTTCCCGGAGTTGGCGGGGATGCCGGCCTCGGAAGGGTTGTCGGCCTGGGCCTTCTTGCAGCCCATGAAGAACGCTCCCCGGGCCTGGAAGATGGTGCGGTACTGCGAGTCGGCGTAGGCGGAGGTGTCGCGGAAGGGCGCGGTGTCGAAGCACTTGCGCCGCTCGTGGTCGAGGCCCGGGCCGTCGTTCTTCGCGTCCTTGTCGAGGTTGTTCATTCCCCACTGCGCGCCGTGCGAGGGATCGTTGTCGCAGCCGCGGTCCTTGATCCCGCCCTCGCCGGCGCTGAAGTAGTTGTGCGAGACGACGTAGGTGGCGGAGATCGGGTTGGGGACGAAGTTCCCGATCAACCCCATCACCTGGTCGAAGCCGGGGATCGAGCCGAGCTTCTGCGGCGCGCCGAGCAGGCTCATCCGGCTGACCTGGGTGTAGATCCCCTGATCGCTGCCGCCGCGGTGCACGCCGGCGCGCGGTGCGCCCCCCTGGGTCTGGTGCTGCTCGGCGTCGACGCCGTCGGGCAGATCCCAGCCGCTGGCGAGCAGGGTGAAGCGGTTCTTC
>JAGSPQ010000182.1 GCA_018262385.1 Myxococcaceae bacterium
CGCGAGGGTGGTGATCGCCAGCCCCTCGACGTAGCTCACCCGCAGCAGCAGCTGGGTGTAGTCCTCGGCGGCCACCGGGCTGGTGTCGACCACCTTCAGGGTCAACAGGAACAGCCCCGCCTGCTTGGGAGTGCCGCGCAGGTAGTCGCTGCCGTTGCCACCGTCCTCGATCTTCAGGCCGAGCGTGGCAGGGAACGGGATCGAATCCTTCCCGTTGCCCAGCGGCGCGCCGTCCTGCTCGGTGACGTTCTCCGCCAGCTGCTGGTAGCGCACCAGCGTCCAGTCGTAGCCGGGCGTGCCGCCGACCGCCTGGAGCACGTGGAGGTACGACTGCTTGAGGTACCCGGTGGGCAGCCCCGCGGTCGCGATGTGGAGGGTGGCCGGGTTGACGACCTTGATCTTCAGATCCTTCGACGCCTTGGTGCCCGCCGAGTCGGTGCAGATCACGCCGAAGAGGATGTCGCCCCCTTCGCTGGCGCGGCCTTCGATCTGGCCGTCGGGCGAGAGCGCCAGGCCCACCGGCAGGCGGGTTTCCGGCTTGAGCGTCCAGAGGTACGGGGGCTTGCCGCCGACCGCGACCAGATCGGCCAGGTACGAGCGGGAGAACTCGGCCGCGGGAAGATCCTGATCGACCACCGCCAGCGGCAGCGTGCCGGTGGAGATCATCAGCGTGAGCGAGGCGGTCGCATCGGCGCCCCCGCTGCTGACCTTGACGTCGAACGCGAACGTGCCCGCGGTCGCCGGGGTGCCCTGCAGGTCGCCGGTGGCGGCCAGCGAGACCCCGGGAGGAAGCGAGCCGCCCGTCTGGGCCCAGGTGTAGGTGCCGTTGCCGCCGGCCGCTTTCAGCCGCAGGCCGTAGGGCGAGTACTGGGTCGCGGGCGGGAGGGTGCTGGTGATCACCGCCACCTGGCCGGTCGAGACCAGGATCGGGGTGGCGGCGGTCGCGCAGTTGTTGACCTGGGTGATCTCGGTGATCCCGAACTCGGGCGTGGCGCCCTGCTCGTAGTTCACGCACAGGCCCAGCCAGTACTGCCCGGCGGTCAGCGCGGCCGGCAGGGTGATCATCTCGGTCTGGGTATCGTTCGCTCCCGAGGCGAGGCCGGCCAGCGAGCCGACCGGGCTCAGCTTCAGATCGGAGATGGTGACGACCGAGTTGTCCGAGAGGAACCAGGTGTACTTGAACGCCGCCGCCGCCGCGTTCCCGACGTTGGCGATCACCCGGATCGCCGAGATCGCTGCGCCGGGAGCGCCGGTGCCGCCGGTGGGGCCGGTGACGCTCGAGACGACCAGGTCGGCGGTGGCCACGCCCACGCTCATCTGGGTCGGGGTGCCGATGTTGTTGAGCTCGCTCTGCTCGACGATCGAATCGTCCGGATCTGCGCGGGCGATCACGAAGAACGGGCCCGGGGCGCTCGCCGAAGGAATCGGCGCGTTGGCGGTCATCAGCGCCTCGCCTCCCGCGGCGATCGACGCCACGTTGGCCTCGCCGATCAGCTGATCGGTCGCCTCATAGGTCGCGTTGGCCGACAGGTAGAAGCGCACGGTGACGTTGTTGGCCGCCCGGCCTCCGACGTTCTTCACCAGCGCGGTCGCGCGGTAGGCGACCCCGGCGTACCCGGTCTGATCGCCGGTGACCGAGGCGACGGTCAGGTCGGGCGGCAGGAAGAAGTCGATCGCCTGGCCGGCGGGGTAGTTGCCGGTGCCACAGCCCGGAGTCCCGGTGTTGGCGGCGGTGCACGAGAGCGCCGCCAGGCCGGTGCCGAGCGCTGCCTGGATCCCGACCGACGAGCTGCCGCTGGCGGGCGCCGTCGAGCCGTACACGAACCGGATCTGGTGGGTCGACTCGTAGAGGATCACCTCGAAGCTGAACTTGGTCGCGACGCTGGAGGTCGAGATCTGGTTCCACTCGAACACCATGTAGCGGTTGGGCGTGGCGCCGAAGACCTGCCAGCGCAGGTTCGACCCGGTCGGGATGCTCAGCGTGTCCCACCACGGCGCCATGAAGCTGGTCGGGTAGAAGCTGCCGGTGGTGGCGTGGGGCACGCCCTGGTTGGTGGACGCGTACGCGTAGCCGGCGATCAGCAGGTAGCCGTACTGGGACATCGTCGCCGAGCTGACCGCCTGCCCGTAGAAGCTGAACGGGAACGGGATCGTGACCGGGGTCCCGGTGGAGACCGGGGTCCCTCCGGCGATCGGGGCGTAGGTGATCGGCGTGGGGCCCGACAGTTGGTAGGTCTGCGCGACCGCCGCCGCGGGGAGGATCGCCAGCGCCAGGGCGATGGCCCCCGCCACGGTGCCCTTGCGCAGCGCGAGCGGGAACCGGCGGCGCATCGCCACCGGCAGCAGCGCCGCGAGCATCCACAGGCTGCCCAGGCCGCCCACGTTGCAGCCGCGGGGCTTGATCTCGCGCTTCACCTCGAGGGTGAAGGCGCCCAGGCCGGTCGCCCCGGTGTCGTCCCTCGCCTCGACCACGAAGTTGTAGGTGCCTTCGGAGTTGTCCATCGGCACCGTCCCTTCGACCTTGCCGTCCGCCGCGAGGGTGAGGCCGGGGGCGAGCGCTCCCGAGTAGAGGCTGAACTTCGGCGACGCCTGGGTGGTGGCGGTGATGTTGAAGCTGATCGCGTCGCCCGGGCGGATCAGCTCGGGCAGGCCGGTGGAGGCGAGCTTGAAGCGCGCCGGCGAGATCCGGATCATGAACTCCGCGGTGTCGTTGCGGCCCTTGGCGTCCTCGACGGTGAGGCTGAAGGTGAAGGTGCCGGCGCGCAGCGGCTTGCCTTCGATCACCGCCACGTCCCCGGCCGGGTTGAGCACCAGCCCATCGGGCAGCTCACCCTGCCTGGTCCAGGTCAGCGGCTTCTGGGCGGGCGAGATGACCGTGTTGTCGGCGTTCTGGATCGCGATGTCGGTGAAGTAGTTCTCTCCCACCAGCCCCGACGACAGCTGCAGGTTGCGGAAGATGATCGAGCCGGCCCCGATCACCCGCATCGACAGCGACTTCTGCGCGGTGGTGCCCAATGAGTCCCTCACTTCAATCGTCACGTTGCTGGCTCCTTCGAGCAGCCCGACCTTCGGGTTGCCGGTGATGATCCCATTGTTGGTGAGGATCAGGTTCTGCGGCAGCGCGCCGCTGATGATCTTCCACTCGTACGGCTTCACCCCGCCGGCCGCGCCGAGCGAGAACTCGTACTTCAGCGCGTTGGTGTTGATCACCGCGGGCACCGAGGTGGTGGTGATCTCGACCTGGGTGGTGGTCGGCAGCACGCGAAGGACCAGGTGGGCCTGGGCGTCGCGGCCGTTGTTGGTGATCACCGCGGTGAAGCCGCTGACCGCCGGGCTGGTCGGGGTCCCGGTGAGCAGGCCGTCGGTGGCCAGCGTCATCCCCGCCGGCAGGGTTCCCTGGCTCGGGTCGACCGCCCAGGTCGAGGCGCCGCCCTGCTCTCCCAGCGCGACCAGCCGGTAGCTGTACGGGCGATCGACGACCGCGTCGGGCAGCTGCTGGGTCGAGATCCGCAAGGACGAGGCGGCGATCTGCACCGTGCTCGAGGCCAGCGCGTTGTTCTGCTCGTCGATCTCGGCGACCGCCGCGGCGGTGTCGATGATCACGCCCAGGTAGTAGGTGCCCGCGGGCATCGAAGCCGGCAGCTTCACCAGCTCGGTCTGGGTGTCGGCGGCGCCGATCGCCAGGGTGGTGGTTCCCTCGATCGCCCCGTTCCCGCCGGTCATGATCTGCAGCGGCACGTCATCGGTGGTGATGATCGGGTTGGCCGAGGCGAAGTAGCGGTACTTCACCGCCGGGGAGGCCACGTTGCCGATGTTCTTCAGCGTCCGCAGCACGGGCAGGATCTCGCCCACCGCGCCGCTGGCCGCCGCCTCGACCCGGGTGACGGTCAGATCCGGCGCCGGCGCCCGCAGCTGAATGGTGCCGTTGACGACGAGGTTGTTGTTCGCCTCGTTGAGCTCGGTGACCTGGCTGGTCGAGTCGAGGATGGTGAAGACGTAGTAGTTGCCGGTGGGGAAGTTGACCCCGGCGCGGTCCTTGAGCGGCATCGTGAACGGGATGTCGACGCTCAGCGAGGTGCCCTGGGCGACGAGGGCCACGTTCTGCTCGACGGCGATCGTGTCCGACAGCAGCGACAGCGTCGCGTCGGACGAGATGACCACTCCGACCTTGAAGTTGTTGCCATTGGCGCCGCCGACGTTGTCGATCTTCACCGACACCCGCGCGTCCTGGCCGAAGTAGCCGATGCGCGTCGGCGCGGCGGTGATCGGGTCGAGGAAGTCGGTGCCGGTGTTGACCAGGTCGGCCTGCTTCATCGTCACCTTGCCGCTCGAGACGACGAAGTTGTTGGTCTCGCTCGCCTCGGCCACCGTGCTCCCCGGGTCGATCTGGAGGATGTAGAAGAAGTCGCCGCCGGGCACGTTGCCGGGAACGTTGAACGAGAGGTTGTCGTCGACGGTCTGCCCACCGGTAATCACCTTCGACCCGGAGAAGAGCGGGAAGTCGGTGGTGCTGATCATGTTGTCCAGCGACAGCAGCACGCGGAAGTTGACCGTGCCCGGCGCGGGGACCGGATCGGTGCCCTGGTTGAACCACTTGGCGTTGACCACGATCGGGTTGCCCGGGCCGCTGTTGGCCGGGCCGGAGACCTGGGTCGCGACCAGATCGAGCCCGCTGACGAAGTAGTTGGCGGTGCTGCCGACGTTGTTGGTCTCCGACGCTTCGGTGACCACGCCGGGCGCCGGGTCGGCCTCGACGATCACGAAGTACTGGCCAGGAGGAGGCGGGGTGCTGGTGGTCCCGCTGCCGCTGCTGATCGCGACCGCGCCGGCGGTGCCTGCGCCGGTGAGGTTGATCGTCGCGGGCGCAGTGTGAATCAGGATGTCGCCCGCATTGAGGAACTTGTCGGTCGACAGGTAGGCCTTCCACCCGAACGGGGTCGCGCCGGTCGGGTTCTGACCGTAGTTCTGGAAGGTGGGAGCGATGTCGACGCTGATGTTGCTCGCGCCGCCGCCGGTGAGGTTCGAGATGTTCACACTCGCCACCACGACGTCCGGCTGAACCGGCTGGCCGATCGTGTAGAGCGTGTTGGTCGGCCAGTTGGAACTGGCGCAGCCGGCGCTGGTGGCCGAGCAGCCGAGGAAGTTGCCACCCGCCGTCCCGCCCTGGTTCTCCCAGCCGACGGTGGCAGAGCTGAAGCTGCTGCCGGTGTAGGCCCCGTAGTGGATCTGAAACAGGCCCGAGGCGGTGAGGGTGACCTTGAAGCTGAAGCCGCAGCCGCCGCCGTAGCAGGCCCAGTTGTCGTACTCGATCTCGACCTGGCCGGCCGACTGCTTGTACTTGATGCTGCCGGCGGGCAGGGTGCCGACGTCGGCGTCGAGCCACCAGGGGGCGATTACGTTGTGCGGGGTGCGGCTGGTGCTCGGAATCCCTCCGCCGCTGTAGCAGGCGAAGCCCGCGGGGGAATTGCAGGCGGTCGAGGTGCCCAACATCAAGAAGCCGTTCGAGTCGACGTGCACCGTCGTGTAGGTCGTCCCGTAGTAGGGAAAGTTGAAGCCCAGCGGGACGTCGAACCAGCCTTCGTCAGTCGGGTCGAAGCTGCCGAACGAGTCGCGGGCCTGCAGCGTCACCGTCTGTACCCCTGCCCCGCTCAACGGGGACCAGGTCTGCGACTGGCTGTTCACGGTGTAGATCTGCGCGGACGCGACGCCGGCGAAAAGCAGGGCGCCGGCAGCAACGAGCTTGGAAATCGAAGGCTTCATGTTTTTTGTTTTCCTGGTCCGCCGATCGACAGGTCGACCGGCGGCGCTTTGAAGCTGGCTACGGAATGCAGGCAACGAAATAGGTGATCGTGAGCGTCTTGCCGGGCTCGGGAACGAAGAGGGGCTCGAAGTTCACCGAGTTGCCAGTCGAGTCGTACGTCCACACCTGGGCGCCGCGGCTGTCGACCGGATCGAGCTGGACGCCGTCGATCTTCACCACGATCGTCTTTCCGGCGGTGAGGTCCGGCGACGAGGTGAGGAAGAAGTTGGTGCGGTAGCCGAACGCGTTCTTGCCGATCTGCTCGAGTGCCTTGCTCCAGTCGGGGGTGCAGATCTCTTCCTTCACGCCGTTGGTCGCCACCACCGCCTGCAGGCTGCGGGGCCCGGTCTGGTCGTAGCTGCAGCCGGACGGAGGCGAGGCGAGGTACGGCCCGATCGAGTTGTAGGAGAACTGGGTCGCCTGCTGGGCGCCTTTGATGTTGAGCAGCTGGTTGACGTAGATGGCCACCGCCAGCGGCGACTGGTCATCGGCGTCCGACACCGCGACCACCGCCAGCACCGCGTCGGACCGCAGCAGCCCGGCGTTGTCGCTGGTGATCAGCGGCGCGGTGAGCGCGGCGACGGCCGGCTCCAGCGACAGCTCGCTTGCGCTGCCGTTGGTGCCCAGGTTCACCTTCGCCTTGAACTTGTTCTCCACGTCCACCGTGGTGGGCCGGAGGATCTTCGGGTTGCTGGCGTCACCGATGATCCGCCCCTGCTCCGCGCCGGTGTCCATGTCGGTGCTGGTGACGCCGATCTGGTAGTCGACCTGGGCCGAGGTGGCGTACTTGATGAAGCTGGCGAAGTTCACCGAGAGCGCCTGCTGCTTGTCGTACATCGATCCCGAGTTGTCGATCACGATCAGGATGTCCGCCTTCGGCTTGCTGTCCTGCTTGAAGGTGTCGGTGTTCAGCCCCATCGTGTCGCCCGCGCCGCTCAGGGTGATGATGTAGTCGACCACCGTCCCGTTCTGAGTGACCTTGATCAGGAACGCGCCGTTGTCCGGCCCGTAGTTGATCGGGTGGTACTTCATGCTGAAGTTGACCGGGGCGGCGCCGGGGTTGATGTAGGTGTTCGGCGCGATGCCCGCGGTGCTGACCGCGATGAACTCGGGGCAGTCGGAGGTGCCGGGACAGTTGGCCGAGCCGGCCTTCTCGCCCGCCGGAGAG
>JAGSPQ010001009.1 GCA_018262385.1 Myxococcaceae bacterium
ACCATCGGAGCGAGGAAGGTGTCGACCAGCAGCCGCAGCTGCTGGTCCTCCCGGAAGAAGTACGTCTCGTGGTTCACCAGTGTCTCGAGCAACCGGTCGAGCTCCTCCCCGCCATTCGGGTCGTAGCGGAGGAAATAGTAGTAGTCGAGCAGCGACTCGAGCCCCAGCTCACGGGCCCGCGGCGACAGCGCGGTCGCCAGCCGCTCCAGGTGGACCTGGCGATAGTGCAGCCCGCTGCGCGCCTCGATCAGCCGGGTGAGGATCGAGAACACCGGCAGCTGGAGCGGCAGCGGATTGCCCATCTGAACTCAGCCTTCCAGCGCGGCGGCAGCCAGCCGGCGCACCTGATAGTCCGGATCCCGCGCCGCCGAATCCAGCAGGGCCGCCCGCGCCTTCGACGAAGCCCGCGCGTCCAACACCGCGGCAGCGGCGCGGCGCGCCTCGACGTTCGGCGAGCCCAACGCCAGCACCAACCCATCTGCGGCGCCGGCATCCGCCAGCCGCGCCAGGATCGCCGCCAGCAGACCGGCCAGCCTCTCGTCCGAGCGCTCGAGCGCCTCGAGCAGCGCCGGAACCCTGCCCTCGAGCGGGCGCGCGAGCGCGGTCAAGGCGGGGGCCCGCGAGAGGCGGCCGGAGAGCAGGCCGATCAGCACCTGGCTGGCCGCCCGCCCGGGCACCGCGGCCAGCACCGCGATCGCCGCGGCGCGGACGACCTCGTCCGGATCGGCCGCCGCCTGCACCTGGGCGGCGAACGCCTCGGGTTGACCGAAGCTGGCCAGCGCCGAGAGCGCGACCAGCCGGGTGGCGACGTCGCTCGCGCGGGCCCCCTCGAGCAGCGTCGGCAGCACGTCGGGCTCGCCGCGCAGGCCCAGGCCCACCAGCGCGGCGCGCCGCATGTCGGGATCCGCGGCGTTCACCGCCGCCCCGAGCACCTCCCGGGCGACCTTGCCGGGCAGGTGCGAGAGCGCGTCGACGGTCGCGATCCGCACCTGGCCCGCCTCGTCGTCCAGCCGCTCCATCAGCGCGTCGATCGAGCCGACCTCCTTGCGCCGGCCCAGCGCGTGGCAGGCCTGGTAGCGCACCCAGGCGTCCGGGTGGCCCAGCGCGGTGCCCAGCGCCGGCCCGATCCGCGCGTCCGACGACGCCTGGCCTAACGCCCGCACCGCCGCGGCGCAGGTGCGGGTCGACGGGTGGCTGGCCGCGGCGAGCAGCGCGTCGAGCGCCGCCGGCCGCTCGAGCAACGCCAGCCCGGGAAGCGCGATGTCCCGCAGCCGCTCGTCCTCGTCTTCGATCGCCGCCAACAGCGCCGGCAGCCCGCTCTCGTAGCCGAGGGTGGCGATGATTCGCACCCCGCCCCGGCGCTGCTGCGGGTTGCTCGAGCGGGCGGCCTCGAGCGCGAGCCGCTCGGTCTGCGGGCTGCCCAGCGAGAGGATCGCGTTGACCGCCGACTGGCAGACCTGGGTCGCCTCGCCGAGCAGCTCGAACAGCGCCGGCACCGCGGCCGGATCTCCCAGCCGGGCCAGCGCCTGGCAGGCCAGGACGCGGACCGCCGGATCGCCGTCGCGCAGACACAGCTCGACTTCCGGCCGGGCCGGCGAGCGGCCGACCAGCGGCAGCAGCAGGCCGCGGCGGGCGCTGTCGCCGCTGCGCAGCCGAGGCAACAGCTCGCAGTCGACCGCCCCACCCAGCCCCGCCAGCGCCTCCCCGGCGGCCTGGCCGACCTCGCCCTCGACCTCCAGCAACTCCAGCAGCCCGACGATCGCCTCTCGGGTGCCGAACCACCCCAGCAGATGGGCGATCGCCCGCTGCTCGAATGGCGCGCCACCCGGCGACGCGTTGATCAATCGCTGCACCGAGGCGTCCACCTGCTCCGGCGCCCAGCCGGCCGGGGCCCGGGCCGCGAGGCTCGCCGCTTCCCCGAAGCGCTGGGAGTGAAGCTCCCACAGCGCAGCGGCGGCGGTGCGCACCAGCGGGTCGCCCGGGTTGACCAGCAGCGCGGCCA
The DNA here is from genome assembly GCA_018262385.1 of Myxococcaceae bacterium. Classification (GTDB taxonomy): domain Bacteria; phylum Myxococcota; class Myxococcia; order Myxococcales; family Myxococcaceae; genus JAGSPQ01. The sequence continues at coordinate 2,003 of JAGSPQ010001009.1, forward strand.
GCGCCGGCATCGCCCGCACGTCTCCCAGCCGGCCCAGCGCCCGGCTCGCCTCGAGGGTGTAGAGCGCGATCCCGCTCAGCTTCACCAGCGGCGCGGTCGCACGGACGTCGCCCAGGCGCCCCACCACCTCGATCGCCGGAAAGACGCGGAAGAAGTTGCCGCTCTCGAGCACCCGGATCAACCGATCGACCGACTGCGCGCCGCCGATCCGGCCCAGGGCCTCGATCGCGCTCACCGACACGTTGTCGTCCCCATGCTCGACCAGGGCCGCGAGGGGGGCGAGTGCAGCCGCGCACTGCCGGCGGCCGAGGATCTGCGCCGCGTCGCAGATCACCGCCGGATCCTTCGACCCCAGCAGCGCCAGCAGCGCCGCCTCGGGGCTGCCGCGCGAGGCGGCCAGCGCATCGACCAGCGCGGCGATCCTCGCCTCGTGATCCCGGCGGCCGACCAGCGCCTCGCACATCGCCGCAATCGCGCCGTCGCCCAGCTGGCCGAGCGCGAA
>JAGSPQ010001010.1 GCA_018262385.1 Myxococcaceae bacterium
CGCGCCGGTGATGTATTTCAGCTCGGATCGGTTCGATCACATGGCGCTCATCACCGACGGGCGGGTGCTGCCGTACCTGCTGCACGCGCTGCCCTGAAACCCGCTGGCCCAGAGGTCAGTGTTCGTCGAACTGCACCTGCTTGCCGGCCACCCGCAGGTACTGAGTGCGGACCTCGAGCTTCGGGTGCGAGAGCTCGAGCGCCTGCCGGGCCGCCCGCAGATCCGCCAGCTGCCGCGCCTCGAGCTCCGCGCCGGACTCGCCGGGATACCGATCGCGGTAGTAGCCGCAGCCCTCGTGGGCGATCAGCACCACGTAACGAATCTGGTGGCCCACGATCAAGAACGAGGCCGCGCGGCTGACCGCCTCCCGATCGGCGTAGCTGGTCGAGGGAGACAGCAGCGCAGGGCCCCCCGGCAGCGTGAGGGTGTCGAGGGCCGCGTGGCCGAGGTGAGACAGCAGCTCCTCGACTGCGCGGGTGAAGCGGCCGTCGGAGCAGTAGACCGCCAGTGAGTCGGGGTGCGCCGGGTCGTAGAGGGTCTTCGAGAGGAAGGTCGAGGGCATGAGGGTCCCAGTCGAGCACGAGAACGCAGGGACAAGCTTCCCCTCGAGAGATAAACAGCGGCCGGGTGCTCACCGGGTTCACACGGAAGGTTCGGCGATTGATCGGGGCGCTGCCGCCGCTCGAGCCCCTCGACCCGCTGCTCGAGGATCCGGTGGTGCTGGCGGGGCTCCAGCGGGCCTACGACCGGTTCGCCGAGCGGGTCCGGGCGATGCGCGCCACCGCGGGCGAGTTCGGCATCGCTCCGCATTCGCAGATCAAGGCGATCGGCGGCTTTCAGATCCTGCGCGAGCTCGGGCGAGGGGCGATGGGCGCCGTCTACCTCGCGCGGCACGGGCAGGAACCGCCGGTGGTGGTCAAGGTCCCGTTCTCCGAGTTCGGCACCGCTCCGAAGTGGGTGGAGATCTTCTTCCGCGAGTTCGAGGCGCTCTCGACGGTTCGCCACGACAACATCGTTCGCGTCTACCGCTTCGGGAAAGATCCGGTTCACAACGTCTACTATTACGTCGCGGAATTCGTCGACGGGGTGACGCTGAAGGAGCTGATCGAGTCCACTCCCGAGCTCGTCCTCAGCGCGGGCGACGCCGCCGCGATCACGATGGCGGTGCTCCGCGCGGTTCGCTTCCTGCGCGACCGCAACGTCAGTCATCGCGACCTGAAGCCCGGCAACATCATGCTCACCCAGGACGGGATCGTGAAGCTGATCGACTTCGGGGCCGCGAAGATCGCCGGGCACTCGTCCGAGCTGAGCGACGCCGGAGTGGTGATGGGAACCTTCGACTACATGGCCCCCGAAGCCGGCAAGCCGGGCGCGACCGAGGTCCAGACCGTCGGCCCCGAGCGAGACGTGTTCGCGGCGGGGATCATCCACTACCGGCTGCTGATGCGGCGGCTGCCGACCGACTTCGGTTCCGGCAACGGCGCCAACCTGGCCTTCGCGCGCTTCGTCGACTCAGGCCGCCGGGCACTTCGGGATCTCACCGGCCTCGACCCGCTCACCAGGGGACTGTTGCTGCAGATGACCGAGCGGGAGCCGCACAAGCGCCTGGTCGACTTCGACGCGCTCGAGTGCCGCCTGCTGCAGATCATCCGGGCGGAGGGCGGCGGCGCACCTGCTGCGAGGTGAGCTGCTGCCCTGGGCCGTCACTGCCCCGGGCGGCGCCCTGTTCGCGCCGCCCGGGTTTCAAGCCAGACCTCGCCTTACGGCGCGGGGATGAGCACCCGGTCAATGACGTGGATCACTCCGTTGCCGGCGAAGTAATTGACCACGATCACCGAGGCCGGCGTCGCAGTGCTGTCGGCCACCTTGACGATCCCGCCGCCATCCGAGCCCTGGGCGTAGACGCTCAGCGGGCGGTTCGCCAGCGCGGTGTCGAGCTGGATCGGGACGGTATAGCCGAGCAACGTCGCGGCGTAGATCGGCGCCCCCTCGAGCCCTGCGTGGTACAGCAGTTGGTTGGTCAGCGCCTGTCCTTCTGGCAGCGCGCCCAGCGCCGTGAAGGCGGCGTTCGACGGCGCGAAGAGGGTGTACGGGGTGGTGCCGTCGAGCGTGGCGGCCACCTTCGGTCGAGTCGAGGCCGGGAAGTCGGCCGCCAGCACCGCGTTCTTGAGCGCGCTGAACTGGGCCGAGGTGGTCACCATGTCGGTGATGCTCGGCAGCAGGACTCGGTCGAGGACGTGGATCACGCCGTTGCTGGCGTAGATGTCGGTGGTGGCCACCCGGATCCCATCGACGGCCACGATGGTGTCGCTGCGCTGAACGGCCAGCTTGCCTCCCAGCGAGTCCACCGAGGTGAGCGTGGTGGGGATGTCGCGGGTGAGCATCCGGGACGTCATCACGTGGTAGGCGATCACCGGCACCATCTGGTCCGGGCGGAAGCTGCTCAGGCTGTTGATGCCGGTGGTGGCACCGTCGTCATTGCCCTTGAGCGAATTCACCAGCGC
>JAGSPQ010001011.1 GCA_018262385.1 Myxococcaceae bacterium
ACCGAGGCGATCGCCGCCGCCCGCCAGCGCGCCGGGTACGGCGAGGTCGACCTGCCGGTGCGGCTCTACGGGCAGAGCACCAGCCTGCTCTCGTCGGTGCTCGGCGACGGCGCGATCGCCCGCGGGCTGACCGAAGCGAAGCTCCCGCCGCCCTCGCCGCTGTCGCCCGCGCTGCTGCGGCTGGGCGCTCAACTGGGAGCCGGGCTGCTGCTCGGCGCCCCGGCAATCCAGGCCCGGCTCGAGTACCAGCTCGACGTGCGGTAGGCGCAAAAGAAGCGCTCGACAAACACGCAGGGTGGCCGTTACGGTGGCTGCTGTTCGTCGGCTTGGCTCCCAAGGCCCCGGCGGATACAGGAGTTTGTTTCTTCCTGCTCCCACCCAACCGCGCAGTTCAAGGCGCTGAGCGACTCAGCGCTCGCCCCCCATGACCCACGACGAGCAGCCCGATCCCAAAGAGCCCCAGAACCCCGCACCCGGCGGTGACGAGGGAGGCGACGACGACGGCGGTGACGACGGCCCCGACGAGGGTCCCGCCGAGGCCGGCGCCGCGCCCGCTCCCGGTGGAGCGCCCGGCGGTCAGCCCGGCCAGTTCGGTCAGCAGCAGCCCGGCGCAGGGGGCCGCAAGCGCCGCCGCCGCCGCCGCCGCAAGGGCAACCCGGTGCTGTTCACCCCCGAGGGCCAGGCCTACCGGATGGTCACCCAGCCGGACGGCGCCCAGTCCCAGGTGTTCCTCACTCCCCAGGAAGTCGAGCAGTACAAGCAGCGGATCGCCCAACAGCAGCTGCAGCAGCAACAACAGCAGCAGCAACAGCAGCAGCAGCAGGCGCGCCCCGCGGGCCAGCCGGCTCCGGCCGCGCAGGTCCAGACCGTCGAAGGGGTGCTCGACACCGAAGTGAAGGGCCCCAACGCCTATTTGCGGCAGCTCAAGCGCAGCCTGCTCGCCTCGCCCGAAGATCCCGAGATTCCGAAGAACCTGGTTCAGAAGCTGCGGCTTCGCACCGGCCAGTTCCTCTCGGCCCAGGCCCAGATGCGCGGCCAGAAGGGCTTCATTCAGCGCGTCGACACCGTCGATGGAATGCCGGTCGAGCAGGCCAGCCGCCTGCCCCACTTCCAGGATCTGACCTCGATCGATCCGGTCGAGCGGATCAAGCTCGAGCACGTCCACAACGAGCACGTCACCAGGGTCCTCGATCTGATCGCCCCGCTCGGCAAGGGGCAGCGGATGCTGATCACCGCGCCCCCGAAGACCGGCAAGACGATCATGCTCCAGCGCATCGCCCAGGCGGTGATCGCCAACCACCCCGAGATTCACGTGATGGTGGTGCTGATCGACGAGCGGCCCGAAGAAGTCACCGACATGAAGCGCAACATCAAGGGGGAGATCCTCGCCTCGAGCTCCGATCGCCCGACCCCGGACCACCTGAAGATCGCCGAGCTCGCGCTCGAGCGGGCCCGCCGGCTGGTCGAGAGCGGAAAGGACGTGCTGATCCTGCTCGACTCGATCACCCGCCTCGCCCGCGCCTTCAACAAGGAGATCGAGTCGTCCGGCCGCACGATGAGCGGCGGCGTCGATTCCCGCGCCCTCGAGCGGCCCAAGCGCCTGTTCGGCGCCGCCCGCGCGACCGAAGAGGCCGGCTCGCTGACCATCATCGGCACCGCGCTGATCGACACCGGCAGCCGGATGGACGAGGTGATCTTCGAAGAGTTCAAGGGCACCGGAAACTCGGAAGTGACCCTCGACCGCCTCCTCGCCGAGAAGCGCATCTGGCCCGCGATCAACATCGCCCAGTCGGGCACGCGCAAAGAAGAGAAGCTCTTCACGATGAAGGAATACGAGAAGGTGAAGAAGCTGCGCCAGATGCTCTTCTCGGTGAAGCCCGTCGAAGCGATGGAAGCGCTGGTCAAGCGGCTCGGGCGCTTCACCTACAACGACGAATTCCTCGACGAGTTGTAGGCTTGCCCCTGCGATGATCTCGGGCTCGGGCCGCTGCTTCTACCACCCAGATCGCGCAGGCCTGGGCATCTGCGTCGAGTGCCGAAACGTCATCTGCGTCGAGTGCACGACCCAGTTCGAGGGAATCAACCGCTGCGCAAAATGCCTGGCGGCCCGGCTGTCGCAAGCGAAGAAGATCGTCGCCCGAACCGAGTGGGGGGTGGGGAACCTGCTGCTGATGGTGCTGTCGATTGGCTTCCTCTTCGGATCCGTCTGGGCTCTCGCCGCCATGTTCTCTTCCTGACCCGATGGCCGTCCCCGCCCTCGAGCTGAAGCCGAGGCAGACGGTCGCGCTCTTCGACGCGGCGCTGCGGCTGTGCGCGCGCTCGAGCGGCGTCTGGAGCCTCACCCTGCCCGCCGGGGCCGCGGTGATCGCCGCCCTCTTTCACCTCGTCGACACCGCCACCCACCACCGCGCGCTGCAAGGGCCGGTCGCGCTCTTCACCGCCGCCTGGATCTTCCGCGCCCAGCTGCGGTTGAGCACGAACCCCGCGAACGGCAGCCCCATCTG
>JAGSPQ010000183.1 GCA_018262385.1 Myxococcaceae bacterium
GGCCTCGGCGGCGCCGTGGCTGGCGGGCGCGGGGCCGACCATCTCGGCCGGCAGGTGCTCGGGGCGCAGCTCGGTGAGGTTGGGGTGGAGAATCAGCGCGCGCTCGATCGCGTTGCGCAGCTCGCGCACGTTGCCCGGCCACTCGTAGGCGGTCATCGCGTCGAGCGCCTGCGCGGACAGCCCGCGGACCTCCTGGCTCAGCTCGCGGTTGTAGTGACCCAGGAAGTGGGCGACGAGCTCGGGGATGTCCTCCCGGCGCAGGCGCAGCGGCGGCACGATCACCTGCACCACGTTGAGGCGGAAGTAGAGGTCGGCGCGGAAGTGGCCGTCGTGGACCCGCTTCTTCAGGTCGACGTTGGTCACCGCCATGATCCGCACGTCGGCGTGCATCTCGGTGGTGCCGCCCACCCGGCGGTAGGTCTTCTGCTCGAGCAGGCGCAGCAGCTTGGCCTGGGCCGCGGGCGCGAGGTCGCCGATCTCGTCGAGCATCACCGAGCCACCCTCGGCGATCTCCATCAGGCCGCGCTTCTGGGTGTGCGCGTCGGTGAAGGCCCCACGCTCGTGGCCGAACAGCTCGCTCTCGAGCAGCTGCTCGGGCAGGGCCGCGCAGTTGAGCTTCATGAACGGCTTGGCCTCCCGCGCGCTGTCGACGTGGATCGCGCGCCCGACCAGCTCCTTGCCGGTGCCGCTCTCTCCCTCGATCAGCACGGTGGTGGTGCCGCTGGTGGCCAGCCGGGCGGTCGTCTCCCGCAGCGTCTGCATCACGCTCGAAGAGCCGACCAGCGAGATCAGCGCTTCGGTGGAGGTGGAGGTGGGCGTCGTCCCCGCCAGCTGCCCCCGGACCCGGGCGGTGGCGAGCGCCCGCTTCACCCGCTCTTCGAGGGCGCTCAAGGCGAACGGCTTGACCAGGAAGTCCACCGCGCCGTGCGCCATCGCCTCGACCGCGGTCTCGATCGTGCCGTGGGCCGACATCATCACCACCACCAGCTCGGGCCGCATCGCCAGCGCCCGGCGCAGCACGGTGACCCCGTCGATGCCCGGCAGCTTCACGTCGAGCAGCAGCACCTGGGGGTTGTTGGCGGCGAGCAGCTCGAGCGCCTGCTCTCCGGTCTCGGCGGTGAGCACCCGGTGGTCCCGCGCCAGGCGCTCGCTGGTCGACCAGCGGATCAACTTCTCGTCGTCGACGATCAGGATCTGGGCGGGGACGGCGTTCATGTTGGGCTCGCGCCATTCGTATCAAGGATGGGGCAGCCGGAGGCGGCAACCGGCCCCACCGGCGCCCCGCAAGGGCCCGATTCGAGGGGTTCCAGTCATCCCGTCAATCACCAGGAGTAATGACGCAATCCGATAACATTTTGCCTGCTTATGTCGCTTGGCTGGAGAGTGGCCCCCATGCCCTCGGCCCTGTTCCCCCTCGCGCTCGCCGCCCTCGCCACGGCCGCTCCGCTGGCGACGATCAACCAGGCTCCGATCACCGGGCCCCAGCTGGTCGCCGAGTTCCAGCTGCGCCACGGGGGCGCGGCGAAGTTCCTCTCCACAGACGCCGAGTGCCGGATGGCGCTCGAAGCGGTGATCGATCGGCGGCTGTTCCTCCAGGAGGCCCGCCGGCTGGGGCTCGCCGCCGACCCGGCGATCGTCGCCGCGCTGAAGGAGCTGGCACAGCAGGCCGCGGTCGACCAGCTCTACAAGGTCGAGCTCACCGACAAGGCGCGGGTGATCGACGCCGAGGTGCAGCACTTCTTCGAGACCAGGACCGAGGAGCTGTTCACCGTGCGCCAGCTGGTGACGAGGACCCGGCCCGAGGCCGACGCGCTGCTGCAGCAGCTGATCGCCGGCGCCGACTTCGAGAAGCTCGCGCGCGAGAAGTCGATTGCCCACTCGAGCGTGTCCAGCGGGAAGCTCGGCAACCTCGGCTGGGGGTCGATGCCCGCGGCCTGGGAGGAGGTCGCCTACCACCTCGAGAAGGGCAAGCTGTCCGGCGTGATCCACACCCCGGAAGGGTTCGAGATCCTGCGGCTCGAGCAGTCGCAGCAGGTGCCGCGGCCCGAGTACGCCCGGGCCGAGCCCCAGATTCGCGCCGTGCTCGGGAGCCGCAAGCTCGAGGCCCGCCGGGCCGCCTTTCACCGCGAGCTGTGGGTGAAGTACGCGGTGAAGGAGCCGAAGATCGAGTGGAGCCTGGCGGCGCTGAGGGCCGCGGTCGCCTCCCGGGCCACCACCGAGGTCGGCAGCTGGGCGGGCGGGACGCTGTCGATGTCCTCCTTCGTCGATCGCCTCGATCTCGACCGGGCCGCGAAGCTGCCCCCCGATCACCAGCGAGAGGAGCTGGAGAACCTGCGCCATGAGCTGATCCGCCAGCAGGTGGCCAACCTCGAGGCCTCCGCCCGAAAGCTGCCCACTGCCCCCGAGGTGCAGGCGGCGGTCGAAGCGCGGCGCAACCAACTGATGGAGGAGAAGCTCTTCGATGCCTGGGTCTTCAAGGGCATCACCACCACGAGCGAGGAAGAGCGGAAGTACTACGACACCCACCTGCCGGACTTCACGACGCCCGAGCGCCGGCACCTGCAGCAGATCGTGGTCCCGACCGAGGAGAAAGCCCGCGCGACGCTCAAGAAGCTCGCGGCGGGGGCGAAGTTCGAGTCACTGGCGCGGACGATCTCCAGCGATCCCGAGAGCGCCAAGCGCGAGGGAGACCTCGGCTGGGTGATCGAAGCCAAGCTGCCGCCCGAATTTTCCCCGGTGCTGAAGCTGCGGGCGGGCGAGGTCGGCGGGCCGATCAGGACCAACCTCGGCTTCCACCTGATCAAGGTGGCCGAGATCGGGGCCGAGGCGCTGCTGCCCTTCGAGCAGGTGAAGGACGAAGCGGCCAGGGCGGTGCGGCGACAAAAGATGGAGGAGAAGCGCGCCGCCTGGCTGCGCAAGCTGCGCGCGGCAGCGGTGATCGCGATCAACGAGGCAGAGGTGCAGGCCTTCGCCCGCGAGCACGCGTTCTAGCGGAGCGTGGCCTAGAGCGGGCAGTCGGGCAGTGGGGCCCCGGCCCAGAACGGGAGCGTGAGGGTGAGGTAGCCCTCGAAGGGAGGGTAGGGCTCCGCCAGCCGGAGGACCTCCTCGACGTGGTGATCGAGCAGGGCGTCCCCGGTGGTGGTCTGCAGGTGGAAGTCGCGCAGGTAGCCGTCGCGATCGACGGCGACCCGCACCGTGGCGTCTCCGCTGGTGCCGGCGCTGCGGACCAGCTGGGGCGAGACGAGGGCGGTGACCCAGGCGGCGCGCTCCTGGACCCGCTCGGCGAGGGTGGGCCCCAGCGGCGTTCGGGCCCCGGCGGAAGGCCGCTCGGCGACCGACGCGGCCCGAATCGAGTGGGCGACCACCAGGTGGTCGGCGATCGCCCCCGGGTCATCGGCGAGGGTGGCGTCGACCCGGACCACCGACGCGGACCCGGTGTTGACCGAGTATTCCTTCTCGACCCACCGGCCGCCGGCGGCGACGAAGGTGAAGCCGAAGCGCCGGTGGTCGATCGGGAGGACCAGCGTCTTCAGCCCCCGGTAGTAGTGGACCTGCAGGGCGATGGTGTGAGGGCCGGGAGCGAGCGAGAGCGCCAGGCCCGGAGGGGGAGTCTCGACCCGCTCGCCGTCGATGCGGACCACCCAGCCGAGGATCTCGGCGGTCGGGACCCGGCCCCGGCCGATGCTGATCTCCAGCTGCCCCGCGCGCTCCGCGGGCGCCAGGGCCCACGCCGACTGCACCACCAAAGACGCCAGCACCACTGCCGCGCTCGAGAATTTCTGGGTTCGCACCCAGAGAGCATCAGGCTGCTACAGGTCGGGTCAATTTTTCGGGATCAGGCCGTCGCCCCATCCGCCTTCCGGAAGTGATCGACCACCACGTACCGACGGGCGATCACCGCGAGGCACACTCCGGCAACCGCGGCGCATCCGGCGTAGAAGAAGAACAGCGGCGCGCCGGTGAGCGGCACCAGGGTGGCCAGCCGCGCGACGGCCAGATTTCCGATCGCGGTGGTGAGCAGCCAGAAGCTCATCAGGGTGCCCTTCATCTCGATCGGCGCCTGGCTGTAGGCGAACTCGAGGCCGGTGGTGCTGACCAGCACTTCGGACAAGGTCAGCAGCACGTAGGGCCCCAGCTGCCAGAGGATCGACAGCTTCTGCCCGTCGTCGATCGGCATCTGCACCGCCCCGGCGGCGATCCACGAGCCGACGGCGACGAACATCCCGATCACCATCCGGCGCAGCGGGGTCAGCTCGAGCCCGGCACGCTTGAAGGCCGGGTAGACGATTCCCGACATCACCGGGATGAGGAGCATCACCAGCGCCGGGTTGATGAACTGCATCTGCGACGGCTCGAAGATCATGAAGCCCAGATCGCCGTCCATCTTCTTGGCCTGCAGCACCCAGGTGGACGCCTTCTGATCGAACAGCGCCCAGAAGAGCGGAATGGGAGCGAACACCAGCAGCACCTTCAGCACCGCCTGCACTCCGGAGACGTGGGCGGCGCTGTGCTTCTGGGTCGCGCCGCTCCAGCCGCCTTTGGCCGCGGAGAGCAGGACGGAGACGAACGAGTGCGGGTTGGGGCCCGAGGGCGCCACCTTCACGTAGTAGTTGCGGCCCAGCCAGAAGATGACGGTGGCGATCAGCATCAGCACCCCGGGGATCCCGAAGGCGACCGCGGCGCCGTGGCTCTTGAGCAGCTTGGGGATGAAGAGCGAGGCGAACAGCGAGCCGAAGTTGATGCTCCAGTAGAAGGCGGCGAAGACCCGGGTCACCAGGTGCTTGTTCTTCTCGTTGAACTGATCGCCGACGAGCGAGGAGACGCAGGGCTTGATCCCTCCGCTGCCGAGGGCGATCAGCGCCAGCCCTCCGAAGAACCCCCACTTGTTGGTGTCGAAGAACGCGAGGCAGGCGTGCCCGGCGACGTAGACGAGCGAGAGGTAGAGGACCGTCTTGTACTTGCCGAGGTAGCGATCGGCGAGCCAGCCGCCCAGCAGGGGGAAGAGGTACACGCCGACCACGAAGTCGTGGAAGTGCGACTTCGCCAGCTGCTCGCGCACCGCGAGGTCGGGGACTTCGTTGCGCAGCAGGTAGTCGGTGAGGAAGACCACCAGGATGTTGCGCATCCCGTAGAAGCTGAAGCGTTCGCACGCCTCGTTGCCGATGATGAATGGGACCTGCTTCGGGAGTTTCTCGGAAGGAGCCTGAGTCACGGGCCGGCCTGATACCTAAAAGCCCACCGAACTGCATCCTCCCGGCTTGGCGATCGGCGGGTGCGGCTCGGGCTCGCCCAGAAGGTTTGCGCTTGAGCCCGGGTCCTCATCGCGCGAGAACCAGGCCATGATCCGCGCACTCCTGAGCCTGCTGGTTGTGTCCGCCCTCGTTGGCTGCGACTCCTCCAACCCTCTGCCCGACGGGGGGAGTGCCTGCCCGGCTCCGACCGGGGCGGGGGTGAGCCACAACGCCACCATCAGCGCCGACGAGACCTGGAAGGCCTCCGACGGGCCGCACACCGTCACCTTCGGGATCAAGGTCAGCAAGGGCGCCACCCTCACCATCGAGCCCTGCGCGACGGTTCGGCTGAAGGCGGGCTACAGCATCGTGGTCGAGGGCAACCTGGTCGCCGAGGGCACCGCCACCACGCCGATCGCGCTCATGCCGGACGACGCCGCCCAGCCGTGGGGCTTCCTCCAGGTGTTCGCGCCGGGGACGATCAAGCTCGCCTACGCGTCGGTGAGCGGCGGTGGCGGTGAGACGACGAACGCCTTCGGGATGATCGAAGCGCGGGGAGATCAGCTGCTGCCGGCCCAGGAGATCCTCAAGCTGGACCACGTGGCGGTCACCGGCTCGGCGAGCTACGGCGTCTCGCTCCGCGCGGGCGGCGCGTTCACCAAGGACTCCCGCGACGTGGTGATCAGCGGCTCGAAGAAGGCGGCGATGCGAATCGTGCCGCGGCTGGCGAGCAACCTCCCGACCGGCGTGTACACCGGCAACACCGAGGACGCGATCGTGGTCGAGACCGAGGCCTACTCGGAAGTGAACGTGGAGGACGTGGTCTTCCACGATCGCGGAGTGCCCTACCGGGTCGGCGGCGACGTCACCATGGGCCGGATGGTCGTCGGCCCCAAGCGCTTCACCCTCACCCTCGAGGCCGGGGTGACGCTCCGCTTCAAGAAGGACGGCAAGCTGACCGTCACCAACGATCAGGCGGTGAGCACCGGCCTGCTGGTGATCGCCGGCACCGCCGCCAAGAAGGTGGTGCTCACCTCGGCGTCCAACCCTCCGGCGGCGGGCGACTGGGTGGGGATCGAGCTGGGCAAGGTGGCCGACCCGGCGTTCAAGCTGGACCACGCGGAGATCCGGTACGCCGGCGGCCCCTCGTTTGCGTCGAGCTTCCACTGCCAGCCCAACCCGACCGTGCCCGGCGCGTACTCGCAGAACGAGGACGCGGCGCTCTCGCTCTACCACCAGCCGGCGGGCGCGGTGCTCACCAACAGCCTGATCGCCGACAGCAAGGGGGTCGGGGTGAACCTCGCCTACACCGGGGCGTACGTCGATCACGTCCCGACCAACACCTTCACCAACGTCGCGTCGTGCAAGGTCAGCTTCCCCCGGCCGACCGTCGGGGTCTGCCCGTCGCCCGTTCCCTGTCCGTAGCGTGACTACGGCTGGGTGACGGTCGCGGCCTGAAGCGCGACCTGGGTCTGCGCCAGCAGGCGGCCGTTGATCGTCGCTCCGGTCTGGGCGGTGACGTCGGTCTTGCACAGCACGATCCCTTCGAAGTGCGAGTTGGCGCCGAGCGTCACCTTGCCGGCGACCTGCCAGAAGATGTTCTTCGCCTGCGCGCCGCCGATCAGCGTCACCTTCTTCGCCGCGGCGAGCGCCAGATCGCTGCTGGTCTGAAAGACCCAGACCTCGTTCGCGCCACCCGAGATCGTCAGATCGGTCGCGATGTTGACC
>JAGSPQ010000184.1 GCA_018262385.1 Myxococcaceae bacterium
TCCTGCCTAGGAAATCGGAGAGTGCTCTCGAAGTGTCCGCGCCCCGCTCGGACCGGCCACGCCAGGACCAATCCGAACGCCGCGGGAGCTCGACCGGCGAGCGCCGGCAACAGCTCGGTGCCCGAGCCAATGGACCACCGCCCGGGCTGCGGCGCCCACTCTGGCCCCGACGAGCGCCGCGCAGTCGGTGGTCGGCGCGGTGGAGCTCTCTGCGCTCGGTCTGCCCGGCTCGAAGACCCGGCCGTTGGCGATCGCACCCGCCTGGTCGGCGAGACGGACCCGCGCCAACAGGAAGAGCGCCTGACCGCCGAGTCGGTGGTCTGACCTCCGTGAAGCTGTCTGAGTCCGGACTGCCCGGACCCAAAGACCCGGCTGCTGGCGATCGCACCCGACTTCATTTGCCGCGTCGGCGAGACGGACCCGACAGGAAGAGCGCCAGACCGCCCCGTCGGTGGTCGGACCTCGGTGGAGGTGTCTGAGTCCGCGCTACCCGGCTCGAAAGACCCGGCCGCCGGCGATCCCCCGCGCCAACTGGAAGAGCGCCAGGTCGCCCACTCGGTGGTCCGACCTCAAGCGGTCTGAGTCCGCCCGCGCCGCTGCGGCTACGGACAGGAGAACGGAGCGAGCGCGCTGTCGAGGTTCGCGGTGTTCCTCGGATCATGGCGAAAGAGCGGCCACGGCGCGGTGGGGTCGAGGCCCCGCGAATCGACGATCATCGCGTGCAGCCGCGTCGCGCCTGCCGGAAAGGGCCCGCCGTAGAGCACTCCCGGGCGTCCCGCGAGCTTGTTTCCGGCGGCGTCCCGCGAGCAGTCCAGCAACGCGGTGAGCGCCGGCTGGTTCGCCGGCGCGGTCCACTGCAGCGCGAGATCAGACTGCCGGCGAACCTCGAGCCCACCCGTCGCTCCGATGTAGAGCAGGCCACCCTGGCCGAGGGCTGCGCCGCCGGGCGACACGTCCTGGCTGCGGCACAGCCAGGCCTGCGAACCGAGCGCCACCCGGCACAGCAGACTGGGGGCCGAGGCCGGGGAGTGGACCACGAACACCACGTCGCCCGCTCCCACCACTGGCGTGGACAGGCCGTCTCCGTCGCCGGCGTCAGGCGGCTTCGACTCCCACTGAACGCCGCCGTCGGAGAGGTCGAAGGCCGTGAGGTCCGGGCCCTGGCCCGCTCCCACCCAACTGCGAAAGAGGTACTGGGCGGTCGCAGCCAGTCGCGCCCTGCCTCCTGCGTGGCCAAGCTCAGGCATTCCGGGGCTCAGCTCGTCAGCGCCCGCGTCGCGCATCGAGACCGGAGTGATCGCGATCGCCGTGCCGGCGCTGTTTCCCGTGAGCGTCCACACCTTGCCCCGCGCGATCACCGGCCAGATCTCAGTGAAAGCGCGCTCTCCGACGTAGGTGGGCTGCGGCACCACCGCGCCCAGTCGATGTCCGAGCAGCTGATACGGCGAGGTCAGCGCCACGAAGGCGGTCTCCCGGGCGATCGGATCGTTCGCAGTGGCAGTCACTCCCAGCGCGGGAAGGGTCGAGGCGCTGCTCGTCACCGTGTTCACCCACCCGATCGGAACGCTCGGACTCACCGACGAGAACGCCGTCCGGTCGGAAGCCCCCGCCAGCCAGACCATCGCGGGCGAGCCGCCCTGCGCCGTCCCGAGCATCGGAGCCAGCGGGTACGCCTGTCCCGTCAACGACCACCGCAGCGCCCCGGTGGGGTCATACGACTCGACCACCTGCGCGGTGAAGTGACTCACGTAGACATTCCCCGCTTCATCCAGCGCCGGGATCACCTCGGCGAATCCACTCGGCAGGGCACGCGACCACTTCCAGCGGGTCACCTGCGGCTGCCCGCCGTCGGCGATCGCGCTGAGGTTTCCCAGCGCGTCGGCGGCGGTCGCGCTCACCGCAAACCGGGTGCGGTACGCGTTCATCGGCGGAGCGGCGAAGTCGACCTCGACCTCCCAGCAGAACGGCCCGCCGTCGCAGCGGGCCCCTCCGTCGAACGAGGACGCGCCGCCGTCGGTGCCTTCGAGCCGGACCACGACCGAGGCCGCAGACACATCGGGCGCATCCGAGACCACGCGGACCTTCATTCGTTCATCGCGCCGCCACGCTCCGATCGCGAGCGCGTCGATCTCCGTCAGGCTCGCCGTCTGCGCGCGCACCGGAGCCGAAGGCAGGAAGATCGACAACGACGGGCCCGTTCGATCGACCCCGATCTGCAGCGAGGCGCTCAGGCCGGCGTCGGCGAAGCTGGCCGTCCAGACATGGGTCCCCTCGGCAGGCAGTTGGGCCGTCGCCCCGTAGAGGCCGGCGTCGACCCGCAGCATCACGCCGACCGCCGTGCCTCCATCGGGCGCGACGGAGCTGAGCGACAGCGACTCAGGATCGGCCGCGGTGCGACCCGGTACCACGGTAAGGGCCGCGATCAGCCCAGCGCTGGGGGCCGCGGTTCGCGACGGACCCGTGAGCGTCAGGCCCAGGTAGCGCGCAACGCACCCACCGCCCGCGCACTGAGTCGAGCCCGGGCAGGAGATGCCCACGCACGGGTCCCCTGCCCCGCCGCCGACACCTCCACCTCCCGCGCCTCCACCGCTCCCGCCGGCGTCCGCCGACGGCACGCAGATGCTCAGCGAACACTGGTAGCCGACGCCGCAGTCGGAGCTGGCCGTGCACTTCTTCAGCGAGGGGCCGCACGCGCTGCCGAGCGCCGCGAGCGTGAACGCACAGCCAATTGAACTCAGCGCCCGCATGAATCCCCCGGAGAGAACGACCCTCGCCCGTGTACCCGCTTCCCGGCGGCGACGGTCCGTTTTCTGGAGCACCGGGACGACATCCACTGCCCGAGGCGTGGCCCGCGCGGCTACGCCCCGACGGACGCCGGCTTCGGCGGCCGCGCCTTCTTCACCTTCACCTTCTTCACCGGCGGCGGCTCGACGGGCGCGGGCTCCGCAACAAGCTCCTCCTCCACCTTCGGGGCAGCCTTCACCGCCCGCTTCTTCGGCTTCGCGCCGAGCCCGGACTCCTCGAACGCTCCGGACAGCGGCGTCAGCGCCGCCTCGGCCAACAGCCGCACCTGCCGCAGCGGCTGCTCGATCAACCCGGCCGCCGCGCGCAGCGCCTCAATCAGCGCCGCCGCTTCGCCCTCGGGCAGCGGCTCCGGAGTGATGCTCGCGCGCCACCCGGTGAACGCCGCCCGCACCTGCTCGATCACCGGAACCGCGAACTCGAACGCCGGGGTGACCAGCAGCCGCTTCGCATACTGGGTGTTGAGCCGCTTCTCGAAGTCGACGCAGAACTTCTCGAACTCGGCCGACTCGGCGCGCCGCAGCGTCGCGAACTTCAGCTTGCCGAACAGCGAGTCGAGCAGCGGCATCCGGCTGCCGGTGTGGAAGGTGATCCCCGCCTGCAGCCGCTCGACCGCGTCGATCGCCACGTTCTGCAGCTCGAGGATCTGCGCCGAGCGGACCACCTCGAGCTCGGGCAGCCGCGCCGCCTTCTGCAGCAACTCGAGGTACGGCGCGCGGGTCTCGGCCAGCCGCGCCACCGCCGCCTCGAGCCACACCTTCTCTTCCGCCAGGCCCCGGGCCTTCGCCAGCCGCGCGGTCGCGGCGGTGAGGCGTTCGTCCAGCACGGAAGTGAATGCGACGGCGTCGTACGACTCGAGGATCGAGGTCATGTCGCGCCACCTACCACTCAGCGCCGCTCAACGAACGGGTGAAGTGAAGTAGATCCGCGCCATGCCCAGGCCGCACCGACCGTGGATCGTCACCCCGCACCAGCCGATCGAGAAGCACGACGACAACCTCTGGTCGGTCGAGGGCCAGGTCCCCGGAATTCCGTTCTCGCGGCGGATGGTGATCGTCAAGCGCTCCGACGGCTCGCTGCTCTTCTTCCACGCGATTCCCCTCGAGGACTCCGCGCTCCAGCAGGTGCTCGCCTGGGGGAAGCCCGCGGTGCTGGTGATCGCCCACGACAAGCACGGGATCGACGCGGACGCCTTCTCCCAAAAGCTGGGCGTCAAGCTCTACGGCCCGGCGAGACAGGAGAAGCGGCTGCGCGCCCACTGGGATCTCGCCGGCACCGTCGAGCAGTTGCCGCCCGATCCGGCGATCTCCTTCGAGCCGATGGCCGGCACCCGCGCCGGGGAGCCGGTCGGCATCGTCCGCACCGGCAACCGGGTCAGCCTGCTGTTCGCCGACGCCTACCAGGACAGCAAGGATCTGCCGTTCTTCCTGCGCCTGCTCGGCTTCGGCAACGGCCCGAAGGTGGTGCCGGCGTTCAAGCACCTGTTCACCTCCGACCGGGCGGCGCTGCGCGCCCACTTCGAGCGCCTCGCCGCGCTGCCGGGCCTCACCCGGATCATCCCCTGCCACGGGCCCGCGCTCACCACCGATCCGGCCGGGACGCTGCGGCGGGTGGCCGCGGCGATCTGATCAGCTCACGGGCAGGTCGGGGCGAGCTGCTCGGGGGTGAGGAAGCCGGCCTTCACCAGCCCCTTCAGCCCCTCGCACTTCTCGGCCCGATCCGGCACCCGCGGATCCGCGATCGTCTCGGCGATGACCGTGGCGACCCGCTCGACGGTGTTCCCCATCCGCAGGCCGGCCGGAGTCGCATCGAGGGTCATGAACTTCGGCGCACCCGCCGCGACGTCGTACGGCAGCCACTGGGGCCACTTCGAGTCCGGCCCCCCGGTGCCGGGCTTGCCGGTGCGCGCGAACTGTCCCCAGTAGCCCATCATCGCGTTCGAGAGCGCCTCGCGCTCGGCGTGGTCCTCCTCGGCGACGTAGGCGGACAGCTGCCCCTCGAAGTGGCCGTGGGCGAACGGAATCTCCATCCCATGCGCCGCGCCGAGCAGCTTGCTCAGGTCGGTGCCCAGCTTGGTCGCCAGCCGGCCCCAGTCGAAGCGGTAGGCGTAGAGCCCGGTCGCGCCGGACTTCGCCATCGCCTCGGCCACCTCGTCGATCGCCAGCGACTTCCAGATCCGGCTCATCGCCTCGTTGCTCGACTCGTACTTCTGCGCGTCCCGCATCCGCGGCAGCACCCCGAACAGCTTCCAGGTGAAGCGCGGATCGAGGAACAGGAACAGCTTCGCCTCGTCCCGGTTGGTGCCCGCGAGCACCGGCACCTGGTTCCAGCCGTCGGGACGCGCGAACGCTTCGATCCACCGGTCTTTCGGCTGCACCGCGCCGTCGGGGAGCACCAGCGGCATGTCGAGCATCCGCACGCTCCGGCCGCCGTTGCCGGCCAGGTAGGTCTGGATCACCTCGGCCGCGCTCTTCCCCCGCAGGTACTCGGCGATCTTCTCCGGCGGCATCGCCCGCACCTGCTGCTTCGCCGCCGCGCGATCCGGCGCACGGCCGTCGCGGGTCAGCATCCGCGCCAGCGCTTCGTTCGAGCTGTTCTGGTGGCCGGGCGCGGCCGGATCGTCGAGGAAGTTCTCGGCCCCGGCGAGCGACGCGCGCGACAGCACCGGGCTCTGGGCGATCGCGCGGTGAAACAGCCCCTTCGCCCTCGGCGAGAGCAGCAGCGAGTAGACGTTCTGCCCCCCGGCCGACTCGCCGAAGATGGTCACGTTGTCCGGGTTGCCTCCGAACGCGGCGGCGTTGTCCCGCACCCACTCCAGCGCCTGGATCAGATCGAGGGTGCCGTAGTTCCCCGAGTCCTCGAGCGGATCAATGCCCCCGCGCAGCGCGGCGTGGCGAAACCAGCCCAGCGGCCCGAGCCGGTAGTGCACCGAGACGCCCAGCACCCGCTGCCCGGTGGCGAGGTGCCCGAGGTCGTAGCTGGCCGCGGTGCCGAGGCTGTTGCCGCCCCCGTGAATCCACACCATCACCGGCAGCCGCTCGTCTCCCTGCGGCAGCCTGGCGCGATCGAGCACCGGCGCCCAGACGTTGAGGTAGAGGCAGTCTTCCGAGCCGATCACCCCATCGACCGGCTCCTCGTTGACGACGAACAGCGTCGAGGGCTGCACGCAGGCGCGCTGAAACTTGGTCGCCTTCAGCGGCTCCTTCCAGGCGGCGGGAGGCTGGGGCGCCCGCCACCGCAGCGGCCCCACCGGGGCAGCGGCGAACGGAATCCCCAGCCAGGCGTGGCTGCCGTAGCGGCCCGGGCCGCCGATCACCTCTCCGGCGGTGGTGGCGCGGCGGGTGTCGTCCGCGGTCTGGGGAACCGACCACGCCGGGCGCACCGCGCTGCAGCCGGCCACCGCCACGCACACCCCCACTGCCAGTGCCGTCCGGATCATGGCTCGGCTACTTGAAGTCGCCGGTCGACCACATGAACCCCTCGGGCGCTTCCGGCTTCGCGTTCGGGTCGACCTCGCCGAACGCGTTGACCGGGAACAGGCTCACCTCGCGCGGCAGCGCCGGGGCCTTCGGCAGCAGCCGGTAGGGCGGCTTGCCCCTGGCGTTCGACAGGTCGGCCCGCTCGATCTTCTTCAAGATCGGCTGGGCCGCCGGATCCACCTCGCGCAGCCGGAAGCCGGTGGCCAGCGCGGCCTTGAGCGACTCCTCCGCCTTCGCCGGCTCGCCGCTCTTCAGGTGCACCAGCGCCAGGTCGTAGTGGGCGCGCCCGCGCATCCGCCACTGGCTGGGCTTGCCTGAGCGGGCGAGCGCCTCCTCGTAGAGCGGCTTCGCCGCGGCGGGCTCTCCCTTGCGGAAGCTCGCCCAGCCCAACCGGAGGAACACCTCGGCGCTCGCCTCGGGCAGCGCCCGCAGCTGCTCGAGCACCCCGACCGCGTCGTCCCACTGGTTGGCGTCGATGAAGCAGCTGGCCAGCTGGAGCCGGGCATCGCGGCTGCCCGGGTTGGCGGCGGAGACCTCTTTGGCGAGCGCGATCGCCTCGGCGTGCTTGCCCTGCCGCGCGAGCGAGCGCGCCAGCCGGGTGCGGATGAACGGATCGCCGGGCACCAGCTCGGAGTACGTCTTCCACGCCGCGCCCGC
>JAGSPQ010000185.1 GCA_018262385.1 Myxococcaceae bacterium
GTCGACGTCACTCCCGACGGGGAAGACATCGTGATCGGCGGCAAGCTGGACACCCACGGCACGGCCTTCAACTTCAAGAAGATCAAGGCGCTGATCGACGAGGGAAAATACGAGGGCAAGGATCCGTACGGGATCCCGATCCTCTCCTTCAAGGACTCGATTCGGGGCCAGGTCGAGCTGGGGCTGGGGCCGCTCCACACCCAGTACGACAACGAGGGCAACGCCTACACCTCGCTGTTCATCGAGTCGAAGGTCGCCAAGTGGTCGGTGAAGGACCTGAAGCTGATCGACAAGATCTCGACCCACTACAACATCGGACACCTGGCGACCGCCGAGGGCGACACGGTCAGCCCCGACGGCCGGTACCTGATCGCGATGAACAAGTGGGCGCTCGATCGCTTCGCTCCGGTGGGCCCGCTGATGCCGCAGAACTTCCAGCTGATCGACCTGAAGGGCACCGGCGACAAGATGCAGCTGCTCTACGACATGCCGCTGCCGCTGGGCGAGCCGCACTACGTGCAGATCATCAAGGCCGACAAGATCAAGCCGATCGAGGTCTACAGCCCGATCGGGCTCAACGCCCTCACCCACCGGAAGGATCCGTTCGCGGTCGAGGTAGGCAAAGAGCGGGTCGAGCGGAAGGCCGACGGGGTGCATGTCTACATGACCGCGATCCGCAGCCACTTCACCCCCGACATCGTGCGGGTGAAGGAAGGCGAGCGGATCCACCTGCACCTGACCAGCCTCGAGCAGGCGAAGGACGCGACCCACGGCTTCACCATCGGCTCCTACAACCTCAACACCAGCCTCGAGCCGGGCAAGCACATCAACATGGACTTCGTCGCCGACCGCGCCGGCGTCTTTCCGCTCTACTGCACCGAGTTCTGCTCGGCGCTGCACCTGGAGATGGCCGGCTACTTCCTCGTCGAGCCGAAGGGCGGGAAGAACGGCCGCGAAGAGAAGGACGAGAACGGACGAAGAGAGCGCAAGGAAGGAAACGGCAACCAGTGAGCCCGGGGCTGCGTGCGCTGGTGCCGGTGGTCCTCCTGGGCGCCTGCGTGGGACGCGAGGGCTCGACCGCGCCGGGCCACGCCCCGCCGGCGCCGCCGCCCAGGCCCGAGGGCTGCCGCGCGGTGCGCCCGGGGGAGGATCTGGCCGCGCTGCTGAAGCAGACCCCGCCCGGCCAGGCGCTCTGCCTCGCCGAGGGCGACTACTCCGGCCCGCTGAAGGTGCCGCCGGGGGTGACGGTGTGGGGCTCCCGCGCGGCGATCGTCCGCAGCAGCGGGAAGGGCACCACGGTCTGGGTGGCCGACGGCGCCCGGCTTTTGGGGCTCACCATCGACGGCAGCGGAGATCGCTTCGACACGCTCGACGCCGCGGTCCACGTCAGCGGCGACGACGTCGAGGTGCGGGGCGTCAAAGTGCTCGACTCGTTCTTCGGGATCCTCTCCGAGAAGGCGCGGCGGCCGCGGCTGATCGGCAACGAGGTGATCGGCCGCCCGGGCCTGACCCTGGGGATGCGGGGCGATGGGATCCGGCTGTGGGAGACCACCGGGGCGACGATCGAGGACAACCTCGTTGAGCAGTCGCGCGACTGCGTGGTCTGGTACTCGAGCGACAACCGGCTTCGGCGCAACACCGTGCGCGACGGCCGCTACGGCACCCACTTCATGTTCAGCCACCGCAACCAGGTGGAGGACAACCGCTACCTCGGCAACGAGGTCGGGGTGTTTGTGATGTACAGCCGCGACCTGAAGCTGCAGCGCAACCTGATCTCGCAGTCGCTGGGCGCAGCTGGAATCGGGCTGGGGATCAAGGAGTCGGGCAACCTCACCGTCGCTCACAACCTGATCGCCCACAACACGGTGGGGATCTACCTCGACACCTCTCCGTTTCAGAACGACGAGCACAACCTGTTCGAAGAGAACCTGGTCGCGCTCTCGCAGGCCGCGGTGGTCTTCCACTCCAGCCAGACCCGCAATGCCTTCCTCGGCAACGCGTTCACCGGCAACGAGACCCAGGTGCTGGTCCAGGGCGGCGGCGACGCGCTCGGCACCCGCTGGGAAGGCAACGACTTCGACGACTACCGCGGCTACGACCTGGACACCGACGGCACCGGCGATCTGCCCTACGAGCTGAACAGCCTCTCGGAGGACCTGGTGGCGCACTACCCGGCGCTGGCGTTCTTCGAAGGGATGCCGGTGCTGGCCCTGGTCGGAGCGGCGGGCCACGTGGTGCCGCTGCTGGCGCCCCGGCCGCTGGTGCGCGATCCCACTCCCCGCATGCGCCCCCGCGGCGCCGACCTCGCCCGAGACCTGGAGCTGCCCCATGCGAATTGAGCTGCGCCAGGTGGCCAAGCGCTTCGGCCGCACCCGGGTGCTGAAGGGGATCGACCTCGTCATCCCGCCCGGCCGCCGGGTCGCGCTGGTCGGCCCCAACGGCTCGGGGAAGTCGACGCTGCTGCGCGCGGTGATCGGCCTTTTGGACTGCACCGGCCAGGTGCTGCTCGACGGCCGCTCGCCCTATGAGAACCGGGTCGAGGTCGTCCGTCAGCTGGCCTACGTGCCGCAGGTGGCCCCGCAGCTGTCGGCGACCGTCGCCGAGGTGCTCGGGTTGGTGACGCTCACCCGTGGGCTCGAGCCGAGCGCGATTGCCGACGCCGCCCGCCAGCTCGAGCTCGACGTGGCCGAGGTGAAGCGGCGGCCGTTTCGCAACCTCTCGGGGGGGATGAAGCAGAAGCTGCTGATCGCGATCGCGCTCGCCGCCCGGCCGTCGCTGCTGCTGATGGACGAGCCGACCGCCAGCCTCGACGCCCGCGCCCGCGATCGGCTGTTCGCGCTGTGCGAGCCGGGCGCGGGCGTGCTGCCCGGCGGCGCCACCCTGCTGCTGTGCTCCCACCGGCTGGAAGAGCTGCGGCAGCTGGTGGACCATGTGGTCGCGCTCGAGGACGGGAAGGTCGCCTTTGACGGCCCCGCGCGCGGCTTCTTCGGCGCGCCGGCCCTGAGCGTGATCGAAGGCCAGCGGGGCTCGAGCCCTCCCCCGGAGCCGCGCCATGGGTGAGCCGCGCGGCGAGAGTTCCCGGCGGCTGCTGCCGCTGCTGCTGGGCGCGGCGGTAGTGGCGGCGGCCCTCGGCTTCTTCTGGGAGCTGCGAGCGGCCCAGCGGCTGCCGGAAGGCCCGGTGCCGGTCGTCTGGGACAAGGAGGCCTGCGCGAGCTGCAAGATGCACATCGGCCAGCCGGAGTTCGCCGCGCAGCTGCAGCTGGCCGACGGGCAGGTGCTCGACTTCGACGACCCGGGCTGCCTGTTCACCTGGCTTTCGGAGCACGAAGATCCGGTACACGCGATCTGGTTCCACCATCACCACGAAGAACGCTGGCTCTCGCAGGACGACGTCGGCTTCGTCACCGTCGCGCCGACCCCGATGGGCTACGGGCTGGGGGCGGTCGATCGGTCGACGCCCGGCGCGAAGAGCTTCGAGCAGGTGCGGGAAGAGTTCCGCCGCAACCGCGGCGGGCGCGAGGGGGCCGGCCAGTGAGCGCGCCGCTCTCGCTGCGCCGCGAGCTGTGGGCGGTGGCGCGGCTCGATCTGGCCGACGCGCTGCGCTCGCGCTGGATGTTGTTCTGCGTCGGCGTCTACGCACTGCTGGGAGTCGTCTTCATCCTGGTCGGGATGCGCGAGTCGACGGTGATCGGCTTCACCGGGATGGGGCGGGTGATGTTCTCGGTGGTGCACGCGCTGTTGCTGCTGCTGCCCCTGCTCGCGCTGACCGCCACCGGCCAGGTGGTCAACCGGGCCCGGGAGGACGGGACGCTCGAGCTGCTCTTCAGCCACCCGGTGCGGCGCGGCACCTACTTCGCCTCGATCGCGCTGGTTCGCTTCGCGGTGCTGGTGGTCCCGCTGGCCGTCCTGATGGCGGCGATGGCCGTGCTCGGGAAGGTGATCTTCGACCAGCCGATCGCGTGGATCTTCCTGCTGCAGATGCTGAGCATCTGTGCCGCCTTGCTGCTGGCCTTCGTCGGGCTGGGGCTGGCGGTCTCGAGCCTGGTGCGATCGCCCACCAAGGCGACCCTGTGGCTGCTGCTGCTGTGGGCCTCGGGCGTGGCGCTGCTCGACTTCGCGCTGGTGGGGCTGATGCTCCAGTACCGGCTCAACCCACGGGCGGTGTTCTTGATCGCCTCGCTCAACCCGGTCGAGGCGGCGCGGCTGGCGCTGCTGTCGGGGGTGTCGAGCGAGCTGTCGGTGCTGGGGCCAGTCGGCTTCTACCTGAGCAACCGGGTCGGCCACGCCGCGCTGCTGGCGCTGGGCCTCGCCTGGCCCGCCGGGCTGGGACTGGCCGCCTGGGCGCTCGCCCTCACCCGCTTTCGCCGCGCTGACATCGTCTAGGAGCCGCCCATGAAGATCATGCTCGCCCGTTTCTACGAGTTCATCGACCGCCCGATGTTCGCCCCGTCGCGGCTGGTGCTGCTGGCGCTGCTGATCCCGCTGGCGCTCTCGTTCTGGTTTCCACTGTGGCGAATCACGATGACCGCGCCGCAGTACCCGAAGGGGCTGATCGTCGACATCTATTCGTACAAGGTCGAGGGCGGCAACCACGGCCAGCACCTCGACGAGATCAACACCCTCAACCACTACATCGGCATGGCCCACATCGATCGCGCGGCGCTGTCGGATCTCGACTGGCTGCCGTTCGCCCTGGGGATCCTGCTGCTGGTGGCGCTGCGGACGGCGGCGCTGGGCAGCGTCCGATCGCTGATCGATCTGTCGGTGCTCACCGCCTACGTGCTGGGGTTCGCCTTCTTCCGCTACGCCTACAAGCTGTACCTGATGGGCCACAACCTCAACCCCGAAGCGCCGATGAAGGTCGAGCCGTTCATGCCGGTGATCGTCGGCAAGAAGCAGGTCGCCAACTTCCTCACCGAGGCCTGGCCGCACCTGGGCGCCTACCTGATCGGAGCCTTCCTGCTGGGAGTCTGGGGGGTGATGCTCTGGCACCTGATCGCCGGCCGCCGCGCGGCGAGCCGGGCGGTGAAGGTGGAGCCGCCGACGCACCCCGGATCGCACGGCGCCCGCCCGGCCCATCCCTGAGCCTCAGCGGCCAGCCGTGGCGCGCTCTTCGTCGTCGTCCTTCTGGGTGCCGAGCGTGGCGGCCAGCCCGTCGATCAGCTGCTGCTTCTCGGTGGGCGACAGCCGGGCCTCAGGGTGCAGCAGCAGGTAGGGCCGGGGAGGCATCTCGCCTTCGGCCACCGTCTCGGAGGACTCGCCGGCCTCGGGCCAGGGCTGGTTCCACTGGGAGAAGTTGAGCACCGCCCGGCCTTCGTCAACGTCGTGCTGAACCAGCCAGGAGGCCGGCGCCACGTGCGAGTACCAGGGCCACTTCACCTGGTTGCTGTGGCAGTCGAAGCAGGCCCGCACCGCGAGGGCGCGGACCTCGGGCGAGCTCCAGGCCGGCTCGGCGATCACCCCGGGGTTCCGGTGGACCCGGCCGTAAGGGATGACCTGGATCACCACCAACGCCACCACCAGCCCGACTGCGCCTCTCTTCAGCCAACGGGAGATCATGATCCTTCAAGACAGGCATCACCGGTGCCAGCCGCTCGGGTCGCAGTTCTTGCGCTCAGGGGCGCATCAACATCACCGAGCCCATCATCCCCAGCTCGACGTGGTCGAGGATGTGGCAGTGGAACATCCACATCCCCGGCCGGTCGTCCCACGTCACCGCCAGCTTCACCGTGTGCTTCGCCGGGATGTTGACCGTGTCCTTCCACTCCAGCACCGGCCACGGCACCTGGTTGTCCTCGCGCACCTGGAACGAGAACCCGTGCAGATGAAACGGGTGGTCGTAGGCGGTCGAGTTGCTCACCGACCACAGCTCGGTCTCGCCCACCACCGCGTGCAGCGCAGCGGCCTCGTCGAAGGTCGAGCCGTTGAAGCCGAGCACCGCGTTGCCGGTGGGGCCGACCTTCTCCATCAGCTCGAGGGAGACCGCCTTGGCCGCCGTGGTGTCGATCGGGAGGACGGTGCGCAGCTTCGCGGGCAGCGGCGTGGCGGCCCGGGCCGGAGGTCCGTCGGCGGTCACCTCGAAGACCATGAACGGCTCGGGCGGCCGCGGGCTGTTGATGTGGAAGCGATCGGAGTCCTCCCAGAAGATCGTCGTCTTCCAGGCCGGCCCCTTCGGGTTGACGTAGAGCTCGGCCCGCTCTCCGGGCGTCAGCGTCAGGTCGGAGATCGGCTGCGGCCGGGCGATCAACCCGCTGTCGCCGCCAATCCGCACCAGGCTCTGATCGAGGACCTTGAACTTCAGGTACCGCGCGCGGGAGGCGTTGATCACCCGCCAGCGCTGGGGGACGCCCTGCCGCGCCTTCAAGGTGGGCAGCTGCTTCCCGTTCACCAGCAGCAGCTCGCCTTCGCGGCCGAAGTAATCGCCGAACCAGCCGCTCTCGTCGCCGGGCCGCAGCGTCCCGTCGGGCTTCACCCCGAGGTCGGTGAACATCAGCACCACGTCGTCGCCCAGTCCCTGCTCGGCCGGATCCTCCACCACCAGCGCGCCGAACAACCCGAAGCCGACCTGCGCCGACGAGTCGACGTGGGAGTGGTACCAGAAGGTCCCGGCGTCGATCAGGTCGAACTCGTAGTCGAAGGTGCCGCCGGCCGGAATCGTCGGCCCGGCGCCGTCCATCTGGTTGGGCACCCGCATTCCGTGCCAGTGGATGCTGGTCCCAGCCGGGAGCGAGTTGGTGAAGTGGAGCTTGAGCCGCTGGCCCTTCTTCGCGCGGATCAGCGGGCCGGGGACCGTGCCGTTGTAGGTCCACATCGGGGTCTGCTTGCCCGGGCGCAGCTCGAGGTTCTGCACCTTCGCCTCCAGCCGGTGCTCCACCACCGCGTCGGAAGGATCGAGATCCTCGAGCGCGGCCAGCTTCAGCTCGGCG
>JAGSPQ010000186.1 GCA_018262385.1 Myxococcaceae bacterium
CAAGTTCTACGCGCTCGCCGAGTCGCCCCAGCTCTACAAGCAGCTGTTCATGGTGGCGGGCTTCGATCGCTACTTCCAGATCGTCAAGTGCTTCCGCGACGAGGATCTGCGGGTCGATCGCCAGCCCGAGTTCACCCAGATCGACGTCGAGATGAGCTTCGTCCAGCAGGACGACGTGTTCGCGATCATCGAGGGGCTGGTGAAGCGGCTGTGGAAGGAGGTGCTCGGCATCGACGTGCCGACCCCGTTCCGGCGAATGGACTTCTACGAGTCGATGGACCGGTACGGCAACGACAAGCCCGACCTGCGCTTCGGCCTCGAGCACGTGCTGCTCACCGACCTGATCAAGGAGCACGGCGCGGCCGGCGGGCTGCCGCTGATGCTCGAGGCGATCGAGAAGAAGGGGATCGTCAAGGCGATGGTGCTGCCGGCGCAGTACGGGATGTCGCGCGCCGAGTCGGACAAGCTCGAGGAGTACGTCAAGGGCATGGGCGCCGGAGGCCTGGCGCGCGCGAAGGTGGGCGAGACGGGGGAGTGGACCCAGTCGCCGCTGAGCAAGACGATCAGCCCCGCGCTGCGCGAGGCGATCAACGCCCGCTGCGGCGCCAAGCCGGGCGATCTGCTGCTGTTCCAGTTCGGCCGCGAGTCGCTGGTGCAGACGGTGATGGCCAACCTGCGGGTCCACCTGGCGAAGAAGGTGAAGCTGATTCCCGAGTTCGGCTCGGGCGGAAACTGGAACTTCCTCTGGGTCGTCAACCCGCCGCTGTTCGAGCACGACGAAGAGACCAACACCTGGGCCGCGGCGCACCACGCCTTCACCCGCCCCCACGACGACTGCGTCCAGTACCTCGAGACCGACCCGGGCAAGGTGCTCTGCTGGCGCTACGACGTGGTGCTCAACGGCTTCGAGATCGGCGGCGGCTCGATTCGCCTCCATGATCCGGCGGTGCAGTCGCGGGTCTTCTCCGCGCTCGGCATCCCCGAGGCCGAGGCCCGCCAGAAGTTCGGCTTCCTCCTCGACGCGCTGAAGTTCGGCGCGCCCCCCCACGGTGGAATCGCGATCGGGATGGATCGGCTGGCGATGCTGCTGTCGAACGCCGAGAGCCTGCGCGACGTGATCCCCTTCCCGAAGACCCAGAAGGGCACCGACCAGATGACCGGCGCACCCGGCGAAGTCGACGATCGCCAGCTGCGCGATCTGCACGTGAAGGTCAACGCGCCGGCGCCCAAGCCCTGAGACCCCGCAGTCCCCCCCGTCAAGGAGAGCGCAATGAACAAGGGCATCACCCTCGTGGCAGCGGTGTGTTTCGGAGCCGCATTCGGCGCCTGTGTCCGCAACGTCGTCAGCGAAGCCCGCGCTCAGCCGGTGGGCCAACGGCTCGAGTACAAGGTGCTCGGCGCCTCGATGGGGGGAGGCGGCTACGAGGAGGACCTGAACAAGATGGCCGCCGAGGGCTGGCGCTACAACGGTCCGATTCCCCTCGGCAACGCCAACTCGTTGCTGGTCTTCGAGCGCAGCCGCTGAGGTGAAGATCGCGATCACCGGCGCCTCGGGGCTGATCGGCACCGCGCTGCGGGGGGCTCTCGCCGCCGAAGGTCACCAGGTGTGCCCGATGCGCCGGGGCCCGAGCGGGGCCGCGATCGACCTCGCCGCGCTCGAAGGATCCGACGCGGTGGTCCACCTGGCCGGGGCGGGAATTGCCGACCACCGCTGGACGGAGGCCCGCAAGCGGGAGCTGGTCGGCAGCCGGGTCGACTTCACCCGCGCGCTGGTCGGGGCGATCGCCGCGCTGCCGGCGCGCCCGAAGGTGCTGGTGTCCGGCTCGGCGATCGGGATCTACGGCGATCGCGGCGACGAGCTGCTGACCGAGCGATCGCCCGCCGGCCCCCGCGGCGACGGCCGGGGCGCCGCCTTCCTCTCTGGGCTGTGCGAAGACTGGGAAGCGGAAGGCCGGGCCGCCCAGCCGCTGGGAGTCCGGGTGGTGCTCGCCCGCACCGGGGTCGTGCTCGCCCCCCACGGCGGGGCGCTGGCGAAGCTGCTCCCCCCCTTCAAGGCCGGAGCCGGGGGGCCGATCGCCGGCGGCAAGCAGTGGATGAGCTGGATCAGCCTCGCCGATGTAGTCCGCGCGCTAATGCACGCCCTCGACACCCCGGCCCTCGAAGGGCCGGTCAACCTGGTCGCGCCCAACCCGGTGACCAACGCCGAGCTCTCGAAGACCCTCGGCCGGGTGCTCTCGCGTCCGGCGATCGTCCCGGTGCCGGCGTTCGCGCTGCGGATCGCGCTCGGGGAAATGGCCGATGGGACGGTGCTGCCCAGCCAGCGGATTCTCCCGGCGGCCCTCGAGGGCTCGGGCTTCCGGTTCCTTCATCCCCAGCTGGAGCAGGCGCTCCGCTTCATCCTCGGCAAGGGCAGCTGAGCAGGTGCATATTTTGCGGGGCTGAAGGCGCGGTTTTCTGTGGGGTTTCGGGCATAGTTGGCGGCCTCCAGGCGTCCTTTGCCCAGGCCCGAAAAATAGGACGACGGGGATTCTCGCCGGAGCGGGCCAAACCCAGGGAAAGGGTTACAATGGAAACCCACTTCATGAATTCACTCTTCACCACCCATGACGCCGGCCGGATTCTCGGGATCCACCCCTTCACCGTCGGTCGCTGGATCGATCAGGGACTGCTCAAAGCCTACCGGACCGCGGGAGGCCATCGCCGGGTGCGCGGTCCCGAGCTGCGAAAGTACCTGCTCGAGCACGACATGCCGGTGCCGCCAGAGCTCGCCAGCTCGGGGGGCACCAAGCTCAAGCTGCTGGTCGTCGATGACGAGCAGCTGACCCTCAACGCGCTGCGGCGGTCGTTCAAGCCGCTGGCCGCCGAAGTGGATCTGACGATGACCACCTCGGCCGTCGACGCGCTGCTGCTGCTGGCCGACCTGCGGCCCGACGCGATGCTGATCGACATCAACATGCCCGAGCTCGATGGCTTCGAGGTCTGCCGCCGGGTGCGCGCGTTCAAGCCGCTCGAAGACGTCAAGCTGGTGGTGATGACCGCGCTCTACCGCTCGGACATCGTCGGCAGCGCCCTGCGCGCCGGCGCGATCGCCTGCCTCGCCAAGCCGATCGACGTGAAGGAAGTCCTCTCGCTGATCTCGAGCGCGCAGCCGGCGCTCGAGGGGGCCCGGAAGACCGCCCGGCGCACCGTCCGCAGCGGTCGCGGCCGCGCCCAGCCCTAGAAACAGCCGGCGTCGTGGTTGCTGGTCGGCTTCGGGCTCAGCACCGAGCCCCCGCCGATGCTGCAGGGGGTCACCGAGTTGATCCGCACCCGGCCGACGCCCGCGCCGCCTCCGCCTCCAGCGAAGGCGGAGTCGCCGCCCGCGGTGGCGGCGGTGGTTCCCGCGGCGCCGTTGCCTCCGCTCGCGCCTCCGTTGGCGCTGGAGCCTCCCGGCGCGAAGTCCGCCGTGCGCAGCTGGCCACTGACCCCGCTCTCCCCGTCGAAGACCAGGCCGCCGCCTTCGCCGCCCGAGCCGCCGTTGGCGGTGACCGCGCCGGTGGGGCCGACGAGCACGAACAGGCCCTCGAGCAGCACGCCGCCACCGCTGCCCGCGCCCTTGCCGCCGTTGTTCGGGTTGGGTCCGCCCGCGCCTCCGCTGCCCGCCGCGGCGACCGTGCCGGTGATCGACAGGTTCCCCGCCGCCGACAGCTGCAGGGCTCCGCCGCCCCGCGTGCCGCCGCCTCCGGGGCAGCCGCCGCGCAGGGGAATCAGCAGCGGCTCGCCGTTGACGATCCCCGCCGCGCCGCCGGTGTTGCCGCCTCCGCCCGCCACCGAGCCGTAGGCGCCGCCGCCGCCGCCCTTGTTGCCGGTCTGCGCTCCTCCGGCCCCGCCATCCGCGCAGGCGGAAGAGCCCGCGGACGCCAGCACCTCGCCGAGGACCCTGACACTTCCGGTGGCGGCGAAGATCACCGGGCGATCTCCCTGCAGCCGCACCGAGGCGTCGACGCCGACCTCCAGGTCGCTGAACGAGACCAACACCGCCTCGCCGACGCCGCCCGCTTGCGCGACGAGGCGGTACGGCGGCGCGGGATTTCCACACCACCCGTTGAAGCCGACCCCGCCGTCGGCCAGGTGCGAGTCGAGCACCACGCTGCAGCCGAGCGTCGTCGGCCCGCCCGGCGTCGGCAGCATGCTCTCGGTGAAGTTGCTGGGCGGGTAGGGGAAGAGCGGGATGCACGCGCCGCCGCCGTTGCAGACGCCGCCGTCGCAAGAGCCGCCGGCGTCCTTCGGGTCGAACCGGCAGCCGGCGTCGGCGGTGCACTGGTTGTTGAAGACCTGGCAGGCGCTGGGCACGCACGAGATCAGGTTCCCTCCGCAGCTGGCGTCCAGCTGGCAGGCGTCGGCGAGGGTGCAGGCGTTGCCGTCGTCGCACGGCGCTCCCGCGGCGGGCTCGAACATGCAGCCGGCGTCCGCGGCGCACCCGGCGGGCCGCAGGCAAGCGGCGGGAGCGGCGCACACCTTCGGGATCCCCACGCAGGTGCCTGCGTCCGAGCAGGCGTCCGACTCGGTGCAGCCACTGCCGTCGCTGCACGGCTTGCCCGGATCCGGCCCATAGGTGCAGCCGCCGTCGCCCGGGTTGCAGCTGCCGACCGCCTGCAGACACAGCCCCGGCGGGCTTGTGCAGCTCACCGGCACCCCGTTGACGCAGGCCTGGTTGTTGTCGCAGCGCGCCCCGGTGAGGCAGAGGTCGCCCGGATTGCACAGCGAGCCCGCGCAGTCCGGATCGTTGCAGTCGATCTGCTGATCGCCGTCGTTGTCCGCCCCGTCGCTGCACAGATCCTTCTCGGTGCTGGCTCCCTGGCACGAGGTCCCCTGGCAGGTGCCCCCGTTGCGGCAGGGCTGCCCGGCGCAGTCGCTGTCGGCGCAGTCGCGCAGCCCGTCGCCGTCGTTGTCCGCGTCGTCGTTGCACAGCTGCTCGGCGCACTGCGGAGGGCGGCAGCGGGCGCCGATGATCGGCCCGCACGCCTTGTCGGCGCAGCCCGCCTCTTCGCAGTCGGTCGCGCGATCGCAGTCGTTGTCCTTGTTGTCGCCGCACGCCTCGAGCGCGCCCGGGTGCACTCCCGGGTCGGTGTCGTCGCAGTCGTCGCCCCCCGAGATCGCCGAGGGGTAGCCATCGCCGTCGTCGTCCCGCTGGTTCGGCCGGCGAATCAGGGTCAGCGCCACCGTCGAGGTGCGGCCGGGCTTGAAGGTGCCCTCGCCGTCCTCCGAGCGCTCGGGCGGCACGGCGCTGGTCAGGCACCTGGCGTCCGAGTAGCCGACTGCGTAGACGATCACCTGGTCGGGCAGCCCGGCCCTGGCGATGCCGACCTTCAGCGGGCGGGTGCGATCGGTCACCACCGGGCCCGAGCGGACCTCGGTGCCCTCGGCGGTCCGCACCACCACCTGCACGCACTTCGCGGTGGTGCCCGCGCCGAAGTCGACCAACGCCAGCAGCGCTCCGTCGACCGTCGCCGTCGAGCACGACAGCCCCAGCAGCGCGGGCAGCACTCCGAGGGCGGCGCGCACTTTCACGGCAGGTCCCGCCCTTCGCCAAAGCCGAGCACGACGAACCCCGAGCCGGGCCTGGCTTCCATCGCCTTCTTCAGGTCTTCGATCGGCTGAGTCTCGCCTTCGTCCGACAGCTCGAAGGTGCCGTAGTGCATCGGCACGGCGGTCTTCGCCCGCAGCTCGAGCGCCGCCTGCACTGCTTCATTCGGATCGACGTGGACCGGGCCCATGAACCACTCCGGCTTGTACGCCCCGACCGGCAAGACCGCGAGCCGGAACGGACCCCAGGTGGCTGCGACCTCCTTGAAGTGCGGGCCGTAGCCGGTGTCCCCGGCGAAGTACGCCTTGCCGGCGTGGGGCCCTTCGAGCACCCAGGCGGTCCACAGCGTGCCGTCGGTGTCGAACAGCCCCCGGTTCGAGAAGTGCTGGTTGCGCACGCTGCGAACGGTGAGCGCCCCCAGGTTGAGCGACTGGCCCCAGTCGAGCTCGTGCACCTGCTGCAGGCCGTGGCTCTCGAGGAAGGCGCGGACCCCGAGGCCGCAGAAGATCTGCAGGTGCGGGAAGGCCGCTTGCAGCCGCTTTAGCGTCGCCAGGTCGAGGTGGTCGTAGTGGTTGTGGCTGAGCACCACCGCGTGAATCGGCGGCAGCTCTTCGAACTTGATCCCCGGCGGGCGGACCCGGTGCGGCCCGAGGAAGCTGAACGGGCTCGCGCGATCCGCGTAGATCGGATCGGTGAGGACGTTGAACCCGTCGAGCTGAATCAGGGTGGTGGCGTGGTTGACGAAGGTGACCCGCATCTGGCCTTCGCCGACGTGGTGGGGCGGGGGCGCCCCGGCCGGCTCTTCGCGGTACGGGCTCCAGACGCCGCGCTCCCGGGTCAGCTGCCACTTCAAGAAGGCTCTCAGCCCGGCCCCCCGCTCTGGAGCGTCGGGCGTCTTGAAGCGCTTGCCGTCGAAGTGGTCGGTCGGCGGGCCCTTCCAGGTGGGGGCCGAGAGCGCGCAGCCGCCGATCGCCACCCCGGCGATCAGCACCGCGATCACCGAGGCCCCCGCGAGGAAGATTCGTCTGCGCACGGGCCAACTTATCGATGCGAAAACCAGGGGGCGCAATCGTTTTATCCGCCCGTGCGTACCTGCGGCGTTCAGGGGGTTGCACCATGGAATTCAGGCCGGTCGACTTGTCGGAATTGATTGGAATCGTGATGGGGATCTCGATCGTCCTCATCCCGGTGATGGCGTTCGCTGCCCGGTACGCGCTCAAGCCGCTGGTCGAGGCGCTGGGGAAGGTGTGGGCGGCGAAGGAGGGCTCCGATCGGGTCGCCCTGCTCGAGCGGAAGCTCGCCCTGCTCGAGCGGCAGGTGGAGGCGAACCACGAGCTCGCCGGGCTCGGC
>JAGSPQ010000187.1 GCA_018262385.1 Myxococcaceae bacterium
GTGGGCCGCGAGCCGACGGCGCTGATGCTCGGCTCACCCGGCCGAGAGCCGCCGACCGCGGCGGACGTCGAGCGGTTCTTCAAGGCGACCTGGCGGTACTTCGAGACGGGCGAACAGGGGTTCGAGCACCCGACTCCGATTCAGGGGGAGTGGAAGATCGACGGGATCGGGCTGCCGAAGGACGTGCTGAGGGCGGTCTACGCGGGCAATGCCGATCGCCTGCTCGGCGCTACCCCCTTGCCTCAAGCGCGCTGATTCTCGCCTCGTGGTCCCCGACCAGCTCCGCAAGCTTGCTGAGGGTTCGAGCGATCCGTTCCGTTCTCTTCGCGCTGTCCCTGGCCAGCTTGACCAGTGCCTCGAGGTGCCCCGCCGAAGCGAGCGAGTTCTCCTGCAATTCAGCCACGTCCGCCATCAGGGTGAGAAGCACGTCCTGACCTGTCGCCTTCGCCATCTGTTCTTCTCCTCGGACTCAACATTCAACACCTTCGCGTTGGCTGACGTCGAGCGCCGTGGTGCGCCTGGTCGAGAGGGTCAAAGGCTGCGGGCAGTCGACCGCGTGGCGGCCTGAAACAAGCGGGCGAGGGCCCGCCTTTGCTAAGTCGGGCCCATGGAACCACTCTCGCTGGATCTGACCCGCATCGCGCTGAAGCAGCGCCGGACCAAGATCGTCGCCACCATCGGCCCGGCCTCGAACAGCCCCGAGATGCTGGCCCGGCTGATCGCCGCGGGAGTCGACGTCTTCCGG
The DNA here is from genome assembly GCA_018262385.1 of Myxococcaceae bacterium. Classification (GTDB taxonomy): domain Bacteria; phylum Myxococcota; class Myxococcia; order Myxococcales; family Myxococcaceae; genus JAGSPQ01. The sequence goes on from JAGSPQ010000187.1 coordinate 746, forward strand.
CTCAACTTCTCTCACGGCACCCAGGACGCGCACGGGGCCGCCTTCACCCACATTCGCACCGCGGCCGAGCTGGCGGGCAAGCACGTCGCGGTGCTGGCCGATCTGTGCGGCCCGAAGATCCGGGTCGGCACCTTCGAGGGCGGAGCGATCGAGCTGGTGAGCGGCGCGACCGTCACCGTCACCACCCGCGCGGTGATCGGCGGCCTCGGGCTGATCCCGTCCGAGTACCAGGCGCTGGTCACCGACGTGAAGCCTTCCGATCGGATCCTCCTCGACGACGGGAAGCTCGAGCTGAAGGTGGTCTCGACCCGGGGGCAGGACATCTCCTGCACCGTCATCACCGGCGGCCGCCTGTCGAACAAGAAGGGGATGAACCTGCCCAACGTCGCGGTGTCGGCCGAGGCGCTGACCGAGAAGGATCGCGCCGACGCGCTCTTCGCCGCGAAGCTGGGGGTCGACTACCTCGCGCTCTCGTTCGTCCGCTCGGGAGACGATCTGCGCGGGCTGAAGGCGCTGCTGGCAGCGAACGGGTTCTCCACTCCGGTGATCGCGAAGATCGAGAAGCCCGAGGCGCTGAAGGTGATCGGCGACATCCTCGAGGCGACCGACGGGGTGATGGTGGCCCGTGGCGATCTGGGGGTCGAGATGGCCGCCGAAGAGGTGCCGCTGATTCAGCAGGAGCTGATCCGGCTCTCGCGCAAGACGCACCGCCCGGTGATCGTCGCGACCCAGATGCTGGAGTCGATGATCGAGTGCCCGCGCCCGACCCGCGCCGAGGTGACCGACGTCGCCGCCGCCGCGTTCGCCTACGCCGACGCGGTGATGCTCTCGGCCGAGACGGCAGCCGGCAAGTACCCGGTCGAGGCGGTCGCTACGATGGATCGCGTGCTCCGGCTGGTCGAGGGCTACCAGTGGAAGGGCCGCGCCCACGGCCGGATCACCGACAACGACTCGAACGAGGAGGTGCGGATCAGCTCGGCGGTCTCGCGCGCCACCACACTGCTGTCGCGGGATCTCCAGGTGCGGGCGGTGGTGGTGCCTACCCGCTCGGGCGGAACGGCGCGGGTGGTGTCGTCCGAGCGGCCGGCCGCTCCGGTGGTGGCGATCTCCAGCGATCCCGCGGTCTGCCGGCGCCTCGGGCTGCAGTGGGGCATCACCCCGGTGTGCGCCACCGACGCCCAGCTCGCCAGGCCCGACGTCTTCGCCCGCGAGCTGGTGAAGAAGATCGGCCTCGCCTCCACCGGCGAGCGGATCCTGATGGTCTGGGACTCCGACCCCACCCATCGCGGGCTCGAGCCGACCGTCTCGGTGTTGACCGTCGACTAGCGCTAGCGCGGCCGGCAGCTGAGCAGCGCGGATCTCCCGTGGGCCTCTTTGGGCACCCGCACGGTCGTCAGGTCCGCGCCGTCGCAGCCGAAGATGACCTCGAAGGTCTTCTGGCAGCCGAACGCGGGATCCCCGATCCGGTTGGCGTTGATTTCGTACTCGCACTCTCGGCGCCCATCGCACGCCTCGGCGACCGGGGCGGTGGCGTTTCCAGCCGGGGCTCCGCAGTTGGTGCCGTAGCTGGCACGCACCACCGCGATCTTCGGCGCCGCGGGAGCGGGAGGAGGGGCGGCGTCCACTCCGCAGCCGAGCCTGACCCGATGGCCGTTCGCCTCGGGAGGAACGGAGGCACTGAGCGTTGGACCACCGGAGCATTGCCAGCTGACGACGAACGACTTGGCGCAGCCGGGGCTGGGATCGCCGAGGCTCCCGACGTCGATGCGGTACTCGCAGCTGCCGCGCCGGCTGCAGGCCGCACGAAGTGAAGAGGTGACGTTGCCGACGGGCGCGCCGCAGTTGGCACCGTAGGTCGCCGACATCACCTCGATCCCCGAAGGGAGGTCTGGGACGGCAGCACGCGAGGGCGGAGGCGCGCGCACCTCCGCCGGCTCTGGACGGCGAAGCGCCACCGGCAGGCCAAAGGTGGTCTGCGCTCCATTCTTGTAGGCGAGCTGCAGGTACTGCGGGTGGCGCGCGGAGAGCGCGAGCTGGGTCTTGATCACGAAGCGGCCGGAGGCCGGGCGATCGTGGCTGGAGATCACCGTGCCCTCCGCCGCGTAGGGCACGGTCCTCGTCAGATTCGTGAAGGTGGCATCGGCCTCGATCAGCCGCACCTCGAGCTGCTGGGTCCGCTTGAAGGGGTCGGCGACGTCCACCTCGAGGGTGGCCTGGCACGCGTCGGTGCAGTCCTCGGCCAGGTCCAGGCGGTAGGCCGCGGCGTGACCGTCGAGGAGCTCGGTCACGTGCTCCCACGGGACCACGAAGCCGATCCCGGCCCCCTTGATGGTGGCCACCGCCACTCCGACCAACCGGCCCTGCTCGTCGATCACCGGCCCGCCGCTGTTGCCCGGGTTCAGGTTCAGGTCCAGCTGCAGCAGCTCGAGGTTGCCGAGCGGCCCCTTGCGCAGGCTGGAGATCGAGCCGCGCGAGAGGGTTGCCGCGGGCGATTGCCCGTCGAAGGCGAGCGCCTGCCCGAACGGGAAACCAGCCACGGTGACGAAGGAAGTCTCCCGCACCTCGCTCATCGCAGGCAGAGGCGAGGCCGGAACCAACGGCCTGGGCACGTGGAGAACGGCCAGGTCGTTGACGTTGTCGGAGGCGACGACCGACGCCTCGGTAGACCACTCCGAAGGCAGGCCGCTCGCGTAGACGACGGTGACCTTGTCGGGGAGGCGATCTCCGTCGGCGACCACATGCCGGTTCGTCACCAGGTAGTGCGCACCGGCCTCGACCCGCGCGACGAACCCGGAGCCGCTCTTCCCCTGCGCCTTCACCATCACCGTGCTGCCCTTGATCTTCGCGAGGACCTCCGCGGTCAGCCCCGCTTCTCGGGGCGCTTCCCTGGCCTTGTCTTTCCTGCAACCCGCCAACGCCAGCCCAACCAGCAGCCACGTCCCCCACCGGATCGAGTGCATGCCGGAACGCTAGTACGCGCCGCGCAACCCCCCTCAGATTTCCGTGGTTGGCGTTCGGAACGCCGAGCGGACTATTCACTCGAAGGTGGCTCGTCGATCGCTCCTGCTCGCATCGATGTTGGTGGCGGCCGGCTGCGGCACGCCCACCCTCGCCACGTCCGAAGCAGGCGAGCTGCGCATCGGCCCGAGCGAGGTCGACTTCGGCGGCGTCTACCTCGGCCAGATCGCGGACGCCGAGCTCGAGCTCACCAACACCGGCAAGCACTCGCACGAAGTGGCGCTGAGCCTCGGCGCGCCGTTTCAGATCCAGACCCGGTTCGAGATCGCCGGTGGCTCCGCTGCGCCGCTGCGGCTCCACTTCGCCCCCACCGCCCCAGGCGCCTTCGAGACCGCGCTGGTGATCGGCGGCCGCTCGATCCCGCTGCGCGGCAGTGGCCTCTTGCCGCTGGAGTGCCGCGAGCCGCCCAGCCGCTGCGCCACCACCCACTTCGACCCGGCCCAGGGCCAGTGCGTCCTCACCCCCCGGCCGAACGGGGAAGCCTGCGCGAGCCGGTGCGTCACCCAGGGCAGCTGCTCGGGCGGAAGCTGCGTCGGCGCTTTCCTCGCCTGCACCGACAGCAACGCCTGCACCGACGACAGCTGCACCGAGGAGCAGGGCTGCGTCCATGCCCCGAAGCGCTGCCCCACTCCGGCGCCGAACAAGTGCCAGGCGGCTTCCTGCGATCCGGTGCAGGGGTGCCTGCTCAGCCCCGCGGCGGACGGCACCCCGTGCGGCCCGCGCGACTGCCACACCAACACCACCCGGGTCTGCATCGCCGCTCAGTGCGTCGAGCGCCCGCTGCCGACCCACGAGTGCCTCAACCTCTTCGCCTACCTCAAGGCCTCGAACGCCGAGGCGGGCGACACGTTCGGCCGGGTCGCGCTCTCGGCCGACGGCAACACCCTCGCGGTGGGCACCTTCCCCGAGAGCAGCAGCGCCACCGGCGTCGACGGAAACCAGGCCGACAACTCCGCCCCCCGCAGCGGCGCGGTCTACGTCTTCCGCCGCGTCACCGGGGCCTGGATCCAGGAGGCGTACCTCAAGGCGTCCAACACCGGCGCGGGCGACTCGTTCGGCTACTCGATCGCGCTCTCGGGCGACGGCAGCACGCTGGTGGTCGGCGCCCAGCTCGAAGACAGCAGCGCCACCGGGATCAACGGAGACGAGGCCGACGACTCGGCCCTCGACAGCGGCGCGGCCTACCTCTTCGAGCGCGTCGGCGGCGCCTGGAAACAGCAGGCGTACCTCAAGGCCTCGAACACCGAGCCGGGCGACGGCTTCGGCTTTTCCGTCGCGCTCTCCACCGACGGCGAGACGGTGGCGGTCGGCGCCTCGGGAGAAGACAGCAGCGCGACCGGGATCAACGGCAACCCGGCGAGCAACACCGCCCCGGCGTCGGGCGCGGTCTACGTGTTCCGTCGCGCCTTCGGCGGGTGGGCGCAGGAGGCGTACCTCAAGGCGGCGAACACCCAGGCGGGCGACAACTTCGGCTTCACGGTCGCGCTCTGCGCCGACGGGTCGGATCTCGCGGTCGCCGCCCCGGGAGAAGACAGCAAGGCGACCGGGATCAACGGCGACGCGGCGGACAACGGCGCCCCCCAGAGCGGGGCGGTCTTCCTCTTCCACCGCGCGGGCGGCTGGACCCAGCAGGCGTACCTCAAGGCGTCGAACACCGGATCCGGCGACGTGTTCGGGATCTCGCTGTCGCTGGCGGCCGAGGGCAGCCGGCTCGCGGTCGGCGCCTACGGAGAAGACAGCAGCGCCACCGGGATCAACGGCAACCCGTCGGACAACTCGGCGTCCCAGAGCGGCGCCGCCTACGTCTTTCGCCGTTCGGCGGCGGGGTGGGCGCAGGAGGCGTACCTCAAGGCGTCGAACACCCAGCAGGGCGACGACTTCGGCTTCAGCCTCGCCCTCTCCGGGGACGGCAGCACCCTGGCGATCGGTGCCTTCGGCGAGAACAGCAGCGCCACCGGGGTCGATGGGCACCAGCTCAACAACGACGCCCCGAACAGCGGCGCGGTCTACTTCTTCCGCCGCGGCGCCGGCTGGCTTCAGGAAGGGTACCTCAAGGCGTCGAACACCGAGGCCGACGACTCCTTCGGCTACGCGCTCGGGATCTCGGCCGATGGCAGCACGGTGGTCGCCGCCGCGCCCGGCGAAGACAGCAGCGCCCGGGGCGTCAACGGAATCCAGAGCGACAACTCCGCCGTCGACAGCGGAGCGGTCTTCATCTTCTCCACTCAGTGAAGCAGCGCGGGGGTCTGACGGTCATGGGCAGAATCCAGTGGGCAGTTGCGACGGCAGTGCTCCTCGCCGGCTGCGGCGGAACCGCGCCGCCGAAGGGCGACTACAAGATCACCCAGGTGCAGGAGAACTCGTCTCCGGCCGGGTACATCTCGGGCCGGGTGCTCGACAGCGGCACGGGCAAGCCGGTGCTGGGCGCGGTGATCAGCACCTTCTCCGACGCTCCGGTCAGCGCCGTCACCGATCTGAACGGGCTCTACCGGCTGGGGCCGCTTCCCGCCGGCAGCTACTCGGTCTTCTTCGAGGGCCCCGGGTACCTGCGGCGGGCGTTCTCGATCCTGATCAGCTCGGGCAGCGCCCAGTTCCCGGTGGGCAACACCGTCGTCACCCAGGACGTCGACCTCGCCCGCCCCGACGCGATCATCGAGGGGCAGGTGCTGACCGACACCGGGCAGATCGCCAAGGGAGCGACGCTGTACGTCGACCTTCGCCAGAGCGGAACCGAGCTGGTCGCCAGCACCAGGACCGACGAGAACGGGAAGTTCAAGTTCACCGGGATGCCCGGCGCGGCGTTCGGCCAGTTCGTCTCGGTGCTGGTCGCCCCCTGGGACGAGAACACCGACGGGATCCCCGACTACGCGAGCACCCAGCGCACCTACACGCTGTTTCCGGGCTTCACCACCTACAACACGATCAGCCTCAACGCGCTCGGCGTGCAGCTGATCAACAGCAACATCTCGGACGAGGATCTGCTGCCCAGCGAGGCGATCACGCTGACCTTCAGCGGGCAGATTCGCACCACCCAGTCGCAGATCACCCTGTTCCGCAACTCAGGGGGGGTGCAGGTCGGCGCCGTCCTGACGTGGGATGCCACCAAGAGCACCGCCACGCTCACTCCCCAGGGTGGCCCGCTGCTCGAGGG
>JAGSPQ010000188.1 GCA_018262385.1 Myxococcaceae bacterium
CAAGGACCCTCGCATCGGCGCGAAGGTCGGGGTGAAGTTCAGCGTGCAGGCCGACGCGGCAAAGGCCCTCAACACCTTCTCGGTGAACTTCTCGGCCGGGGGGCTGTGCCTGCGCACCAGGATCCCCCACGAGACCGGCGATCGGCTTGCGCTGACGATCACGATCGAGAGCGAGATCTTCGAGCTGAAGGGCGTGGTGGCCTGGGTGAAGGCGGACGTGATCGGGATCCGCTTCGAGGACGTGAGCCAGCGCGATCGCGAGCGGCTGGAAGACGTGGCGAAGGTGCTCGCCAAGAGCTACCCGCCCGTCCCCTAGCTCTCTTCAGGCCAGCCGGAACACCGCGGTGTCGGCGGGCAGGAACCCGCAGGCCGAGAAGAAGGCCAGCGCCTCGGGCGCGATCGCGGTCAGCGACTGCACCTCGAGCTTCTTCACTCCCAGCACCCGGGCCCGCTCGACCGCGCGCTTGAGCAGCTCGCGGCCGACGCCCTTGCGCCGCCAGGCCTGGGTCACCATCAGCTCTTCGATGCTGGCCACCCGGCCCCCGAGGCGGATCTGCGGGCGGTGGGCGAGGCAGACGATCCCGATCGCCTTGTCGAGCGCGTCGGCGGCGACCAGCAGCTCCATCTCGGGGTGGCTGACGATCCAGGTGACCGTCGCCGCGTCGGCGGTGAAGCCCAGCTCGGTCATCAGCGCGGTGATCGGCGTCGCGTCGCCCCGGCGGGCCGGGCGGACCTTGAAGGTGGTCACTGGACGGCGCCCCGCGCTTTGTCGAGCAGGCGCTGCAGCTCCTTCAGGGTGACCAGGCCGGTGCTGCGGGCGACCGCCGTGCCGGTGTCGTCGACGAACAGCACCGTCGGCAGCTGGGTGACGCCGAGCTTCTCGGCGCGCTCGACCGCGGTCGAGAACTCGACCCGCTCGAGCTTCAGGCCCGGGTTGTCCAGGACCAGCTTGTCGACCACCCCCGAGCGGCTGAGCGTCTTGCTCGCCGAGTTGGTCGAGGCCTCGAACAGCACCACCTTGATCGCCCCCGGGGTCGCCCGCGGGGCCGTCGCCGGGCTCGCCTTGGTGGGCGCGACCTTCACCGGCTCGGGCGACGGCAGGGCCGCCTCGTCCCGGGTCTTCACCACCGACAGCTCTTGTCCGGCGGTCGGCTTGGCCCGGGCGCGGAACTTGTCGGGGATGCTGCCCTTGTCGTTGGTGTAGTGCTCCTCTCCCTGGTCGTCGGTCCAGGTCCACACCTGGTCCTGGGCGAGCACCGGGGTGGCCAACAGCAACAGGATCAGGGCGTGCTTCATAGGTCCACCAGGAAGACGGTGACGGCCTGGTCGAGCAGCTCGCGCGAGAGGGCCGGAGGGATCTGCCGATAGCGGGCGGTGTCCTTGATCAGCTGCACCAGGTCGCGCGGGTGGCAGGCGCGCAGGTCCATGTTGCGCGGCTTGTAGTAGTGCTCGACGAGGTAGGTGACCGCCTGCTCGACGTAGGGGATCCCGGCCGCCTCGCACACCCGGCGGAAGATCTCGCGGTAGCTCTTCTCGTCGGGGTTGCCGACCTCGATCTTGTACTTGATGCGGCGCAGGAAGGCCTCGTCGACCAGCTCCTTCGGATCGAGGTTGGTCGAGAAGACGATCAGCTGATCGAACGGGATCTCGAACTTCTTGCCGGTGTGCAAGGTGAGGAAGTCGATCCGCTTCTCGAGCGGGACGATCCACCGGTTGAGCAGGTCGGTGGGGTGCACCTTCTGCCGGCCGAAGTCGTCGATCAGCAGCATCCCGCCGTTGGCCTTCACCTGAAACGGCGCTTCGTAGAACCGGGCGGTCTCCGAGTAGATCAGGTCCAGCGTCTCCAGCGTCAGCTCGCCGCCGACGATCACCGAAGGCCGCCGGCACAGCTGCCAGCGGTGATCCATCTCGAAGCTCTGGCGGCGGCCGGTCGGATCGCGGCCCATCTCGAGCGAGATCGGGTTGTGCACCAGCCGATCGAAGACCTTGATGATCTGCCCGTCGATCTCCAGGCACGAGGGAATGAACGCCTCGCCGCCGAACATCGCGCTGATCGCCTCGGCCAGCGACGTCTTCCCGTTGCCGGGCGGCCCGTAGAGGAACAGCGACCGGCCCGAGTTCACCGCTGGCCCCAGCTTCTCGGCAAGATCTTCCTTCACCGTCAGGTGGCTGAGCGCCATCTGCAGGTCTTCGCGCGAGACGACCGGGTTCTCGCGGGTCTGCTGGGTGATCAGCGCGTTGTACTGCTCGATCGGCACCGGGGCCGGGCCGACGTAGGTGGTGCGGGTCAGCGCGTCCTTGGCGTACTCGCGGCCCTTCTCGGTGAGCACGAAGTCCACCGAGGCGCGGCCGAAGCCCTTGCCCCCGCGCAGGTCGACCAGCTTCTCCTGGGCGAGGTGATCGATGACGTGCTCCATCACCCCGGTCCACGGCAGGCGGATCTCCTGGGCCACCTGCATCCCGGTCGCGCTGCCGGCGTAGTAGAGGAACTTGAGCGCGATGTCGGAGAGCAGCCCGATCTTCAGCCCCGATTCCTCGAGCGTCTTCGGCTCGGGCGGAGCGATGTCGAGGATCGCCGGGTTCTCGAGGTTGAACGGGTTGTCGCCCTTCTGGCCGACGTAGCCGGGGCTGAAGTTGCCGGTCGACTCCTGGGACGGGTCGGCTTCTCCCACGGTCTGAGGCCGGCCAGACGGTGAGGCGTGGACGCGGGTCGAGCGCTTCGTCATCGGTGGGGCGAACTTAACCCCAGAAGCCCCGTCAGATGTACGTCAGCCACTCGGCGTACTTCGGCTCGTGCCCGCGGACGACGCGGAAGTAGAGCTCCTGCACCGCCTTGGTGATCTCGCCCGGGGTGCCGTGGCCGACCTGCCGGTTGTCGACCTCCACCACCGGAGTGACCTCGGCGGCGGTGCCGGTGAAGAACACCTCGGCGGCGATGTAGAGCGCGTCGCGGGTGAAGCTGACTTCCTGGACCTCGCGGCCCATGTCCTTGAGCAGCTTGATCACCGTGTCGCGGGTGATCCCGCGCAGGATCGGCGAGGAGAGCGAGGGGGTGCGCACCGCGCCGTGGCGGCCGACGCAGAAGATGTTCTCGCCCGAGGCCTCGGCGACGAAGCCCGAGATGTCGAGCATGATCGCCTCGTCGTACCCGCCCAGCACCGCCTCGCGCTTGGCGAGGATGCTGTTGACGTACTGGCCGGTGATCTTCCCGCGCACCATGTTCACGTTGACGTGCATGCGGGTGAAGCTCGAGACCTTGGCGCGGATGCCGTTCTTCAGGCCCTTCTCGCCGAGGTAGGCGCCCCAGTCCCAGCCGGTGATCGCCACCCGGGTCGGGTTGACCGCGCCCAGGCCCATCGCTCCGTCGCCCATGAAGGCGATCGGGCGCAGGTAGGCCCCGTCCTTGAAGCGCTCCTTCTGCTCGCGCAGCAGGGAGCAGCAGCCCTCGACCAGCTCGTCCTCCGACCAGGGCATCCGCAGCAGGCAGATGTGGGCCGAGTCGAGCAGCCGGCGGATGTGCTCGCGCAGGCGGAAGATCGCCAGCCGGCCGTCCTTGGTCTTGTAGGCGCGGATCCCCTCGAACACGCCCAGGCCGTAGTGGAGGGCGTGGGTCATCACGTGGACGTTGGCGTCCTCCCACTTGACGAGTCCGCCATCCATCCACACCTTGTCTGACTTCAGGACGCTGCTCGAGGTGGAGCTCATGCGGCGGGTAATGCCAACACGGCCACGCACTGTCCAGCTTTGATGGCTTACTGCCGCGGTCAGCGCCGCAGGTGGGGCAGCGGGGCCAGCATCCGGGTCAGAAACGGCACCTCGGGGGTCAGCTGCTTGCGGCCCATCGCCATCGCGTTCGCCAGCGCCTCGACGCTGGGGATCAGCTCCAGCGGAGAGAGGGTGCGCTTGAAGTCGTGGACCAGGTGCGCCCACGGCCGGTTCTTCTTCACGTTCACCTCGGCCAGCCGCTCGAGCGGCAGCCACAGCGGGGTGCTCAGCTTCATCGAGAAGCCGTTGAGCGCGAGGATGAAGGCGTTGCGGGTGCTGATCTGCCCCTTGTGCACCGCCCGCCACGCCGCCTTGCAGGGCAGGTTGTCGACCAGCCCCCCGTCGACGAAGCGCGAGACGCCGTGGGTCTCCATCGTGCCCGCGATCTGTTTGTGCATCCGCGGATCGTCGCGCAGCACGTCGTAGTGGATCACCCCCGGCAGCGCGCTCGAGAAGCCGGCCGCGTCGAGCGCGTCCCAGCTGCGGCTCTCGTCGTCCGCGCCCAGGTGCAGCTTCACCAGCACCTCGGGGCGGTTGAAGAACTCGGCCAGCGCGCCGAACGTCGCCTGGACGTTGGCCATCAGCTTCATCGGGTTGAGCATCGCCCGCCGGGGCAGGGTGAACAGCGACTCGTAGAACTCGAGCGGGTGGGGCAGCTTCCCCCGGCGAATCCCGCTCAAGGTGATGATGGTGCGAATCGGCAGCTCGGACAGCTTCAGCCCCCCGCCCTGGGGATGATCGGCGCCGAACCAGCGGCCGATGCCCGAGCGGAGGAACAGCCGCAGCGCCGCCGGCACCCCGTACCGGTTCTCGGTGCTGATCGCCCGGAACAGCTTTCGCCACGAGAGCCCGCGGACGATGTTGATGATCTCGTCCTGGTCGAAGCGGGTGACCCGCGAGCGGAACAGGCTCAAGATCGCGCCGATCGAGGTGCCGACCAGCAGCTCGGGCTTCAGCCCGTACTCGTCGAGCAGGCTCATCACCCCGACGTAGACGTAGCCGGTGCCGCCGCCTCCGCCGGAGACCAGCACCAGCGCCTTGTGGCGCAGCTCGCGATCGATCGCCTCGGCCGAGAGCCGGTTCTCGAACCGCTTGATCAGCCCGTCGCGCACTTCCACCGTGCGGTCCTTGAGGTCCTTCAGGTGCGGCAGCAGCCCGATCCGGTTCAGCGGGCCCCGGCCCGGCAGCAGCACCGGCCCCAGCCGCCGTTCGATCTCGAGGCGGAAGGGCTCGAGCCAGGCGCCGACTCCGACGTCGTGGCCCTGGTGGCGCACCTTGTACATGCGGGCCAGCGACAGCGCGGTGCGCAAGATCGCCTCTTCGTGCGCGTCGATCAGCCCCGGGTTGGCGATGCAGCCGCGCACGAGCGAGATTTCCATCTCCTCGAGCGGGCGGGTGATTTCGAACCTTTCTTTGAGCAGCACTTCGCCTACCGCTTCGACTTGCCCAACAGGCGCAGCTCGCGAAGCGCCTCGGTGCAGTCGGGGTTGGCCTGAATCGCCTTCTCGAAGTTCTTCTCGGCCTTGTCCGGCCGGCCGATCGCCTTCTGGATGTAGCCGGCGAACAGGTAGCTCTTGTCGACCTTCGGGTTGAGCTCGATCGCGCGCTCGATCGCCTGCAGCGCCTCTCCGACCATGCTGCCGTTCTTCGGATCGAGCTGGAACTTGCTCCAGCCGAGCCAGGCGTGGAACTCGCCCTCGTCGGGGTAGAGGATGATCGCCTCGCGGAACAGCTGCCAGGCGCCCTCGTAGTCCCGCTGGCGCATCTTCTCTTCGCCCTTCTGGAACTTGCCCTCGGCGGCGAGGATCTTCCCCACCTCGTCGCCCATCTCGCGCTTCATCCCCTGGGCGAGCTCCTTCACGTAGCGCTCGCGCTCGATCGGATCGGTGAGGGTGTCGTGGGCCGAGCTGATCAGATCGTAGATCTGCTGGGCGAGCTGGCGGACCTCGGCGGACGACGAGCCGAAGTGCTTGTCGGGGTGGTATTCCTTGGCGAGCGCGAAGTAGGCGCGCTTGACGTCCTCCCGGGTGGCGGTGGTCGGCAGCCCGAGGATCTCGAAGTAGTCGAGCTTGCGCATCGCGGCGACCTTGCCGGCGAGCCGCTCGCGCATCACGCCCTCTTCGCCGGTCAGCTTGCCGGCGCTGACCACTGCTGACAGCTCGGGCAGCAGCGAGCCCGAGCGCGCCATCACCGAGCGCTCGCTGCGCCGGGGCGACTTCTTGTCGGCCGCCGGGCTGGAGGGCGGGGTGGGCACCGGCGGGGCGAGGGCGGGGCCCTTCTTCTTCGCCGAGGGCGCCGGGGCGGGCGCGGGCGCCAGGGCCGCCGAGACCTTCGCGTCGTCCCACGGCATCGGCAGGGTGGGATCGCGGCTCACCGCCGCCCGGGCCGGAGAGCTGCCGAGGATCGCGTCGCGCACCGGCAGCGGCGGAGGCGAAGAGCGGGCCGGCGGCAGCGGAGGCGGCCTATGCGACGGCGCCGCCTGCCCCGCGGGCTTGCTGCTGATCGTCGCGGCCATCATCGCCAGCGAGGGGCGCGGCTTTCCCTCTGCCGGCTTGTCCCGCAGCTCGATCATCTGCGCGCACTTCATCGCGAAGAAGAGCCGGTCGGTCTCCATCGGCGACAGCAGATCCAGCGCCCGCAGCGTCGAGACCTTCTTGTGGCCGTCGGCCTGGGCGATCAGCCGCTGCTCTTCCTCGCCCAGGCCCGCGTCCTGCAGCGCGTAGAGCGGCTCGGTCGAGGGGTGGACGTACTTGCCGTCGATGTCGCCCAGCGCTGCGCGCAGCCGCTTCTGGTCGTAGTTCTTCTTGATCCCTTCGTAGATCACCTGCGCCGCGGTCAGCCCCAGCTGCACCGTGTCGGGCGGAGGAGCGACCTTGGGGTTGAACTGGTACTCGCCGGAGTCCCAGCTGAACGCGTCGAAGATCTTGGTCTGCAGCTGCAGCTGCAGCGCGTACTGCAGGTTGTGGGGGCTGATGCAGCCCATCTCGATCAGCACCGTGCCCTGCATCCGGCCGCCGGACTTCGAGCGCTTGAGCGAGCTCTCGCACTCCGCTTCGCTGATCATCTTCTCGCGGATCATCACCCGGCCCAGGCACTCGGAGAGCAGGTTGCTCTTCACGCTGGTGGCGAGGCCGCCGCGGAAA
>JAGSPQ010001012.1 GCA_018262385.1 Myxococcaceae bacterium
GCTGCAGGCGGCGCGCGACCTGGCGACGTTCGAGGTCAACCCCCAGCACCTCACCTTCAGCGCTCCGGAGATCTACGATCGGCTGGGGACGCTGGCCCAGATGAACCCGCCGATTCGAGACGCCACTCACCAGGCGGCGCTGTGGCACGCGGTCCGCTCGGGCCTGGCCGACGTGCTCGGCAGCGACCACGCCCCCCACACCCTCGAGGAGAAGGCGAAGCCGTACCCGGCCAGTCCGTCGGGGATGCCGGGGGTGCAGACCCTGCTGCCGGTGATGCTCGGCCACGTGGCCGAGGGCCGGCTCACGCTGCAGCGGCTGGTCGACCTGACCGCCCACGGCCCGGCGCGGGTGTTCGGGCTGGCGCGCAAGGGCCGGCTGATTCCCGGCAACGACGCCGACGTCACCGTGGTCGACCTGGGCGCCCGCCGCACCATCACCAACGGCTGGAGCAAGAGCCGCTGCGGCTGGACTCCGTTCGACGGGCACCCGGTCACCGGCTGGCCGATCGCCACCCTCGTCCGCGGCCGGGTGGTGATGCGCGACGGCGCGCTGGTCGGCGCCCCGCACGGCGAGCCGGCCGCATTCGTTCCGTAGACCAGGATTTTCCGACGGGGGAGGGACTCAGGCGTGACCTTGCAAATCGTGGTGGCGGTGTTGCTGTCGGCGGCGCCGGTGGAAAAGTCGAAGCTCGCCGTCCTCTCGTTGACCGCCGCCGGCGAGGTGGATCCTTCCGTCGCCCGCAGCCTCACCGACCTGGTCACCGCCGAGGTCGCCGCGCGCGGGTACTTCGACCCGATCTCGTCTTCGGAGATCGAGACGATGCTCGGCGCCGAGCGCCAGCGGCAGCTGATGGGCTGCGGGGAGGACTCGACCAGCTGCCTGACCGAGCTGGCCGGCGCGCTCGGCGCGGGGTTCATGCTCACCGGCTCGCTCGCCCGGGTGGGCGGGGTGTTCCAGCTCAACCTCACGGTGGTCGACACCCGCAACGCGAAGACCCTCGGCCGCAGCTCGAAGCTGGCCCGCGACTTCGAGAGCCTGCGGATGCAGGTGCCCTACGCGGTCGCCGAGGTGTGCGGCACCCCGCTGCCGCCGCCGCCCTCGCGGGTGCTGCCCTACACGATGATCGCCACCGGCTCCGCGGCGGTGATTGGCGGAGGCGTGCTCGGGATCATCGCCCTCAACAACGAGTCCGTCGCGCGCGGCGAGCTCGCCGCCGACGACACCAACCCCACCGTGGTGCTCCAGCCTGCCCAGACCTACCGCGACCAGCTCTCGCGGGCGGCGACCCAGAAGACGATCGCGCTGGTCGGCCTGCTCGCCGGGGCAGCGCTGGTGGGGGTCGGCCTCTGGCTCATCCCGCCCGACGCGCCCCAGCCGGGTCAGAAGGTGGGGCTGGTGCTGACCGGCAACGGAGTGGCGGTGGTGGGGACCTTCCCGTGAGGATGGGGCGCGGCGCGCTCTGCTGGCTCGCGCTGGCAGGGCTGGCCGCCTGCCCGGCCGGCTCGCTCGAGGGAGGCCGGTACCGGTGCGTCGTCGACGGCGGGGCGGACCAGTGCCCGGAAGACTGGCGCTGCGGCTTCGAGGGGTTCTGCCACCGGCTGGGCGACACCTCTCAGCAGTGGCAGTGCGAGGGCGACGAGCACTGCGAGGACGGGTGGAGCTGCGGCCTGGCCGACTCGCGCGACGCCGGCGCCTGTCACGATCCGGCCGGGGCCGTCGCTCACGCCTGCTTCGTCGATCGCCACTGCACCGCCGGCTGGCACTGCGGCCCCGAGGGGCGCTGCTACGACCGGACGATCGCCGCGGATCATTCGTGCCGCGCCGACGCCGGCGACTGCGCCGACCACTGGCGCTGCGGCCTGGGCGGCCGCTGCCAGGACCAGGATGCTGGCGCTCCGTACCTCTGCCTCACCGATGCGGGGCTCGACGATCGCTGGTGCGAGCAGGGCTGGCGCTGCGCTCCCGAAGGCCGCTGCCTCGACCCGCGGCAGGACGCGCTGCTGCCCGGAGCGCTGCTGCCGGTAGACGCGGGAGAGAAGATTCACCCGCTCGGCGGCGCGATCGAGCGCTTCGCCGTCTCGCAGTTCTACGAGTCCGGCCCGGGCGCTGGCCGGCAGACGCTGGCCTTCATCCAGGACGGCCAGCTGCGCGCCCGGTTTCTCGACCAGCGGGGGGTCTTCCCCAACCAGAGCTACGCGCTCGGCGCCTGGGACGGTGGGCGCACCCTCGCCACCCTCGGCAGCCGGGGCGAGAGTCGGGTGGGAATCGGCACGCCGTTCGTGAGCGACGAGAGCACCCGGCTGTACGTCGTGCTCGAGGACGCCGGGGTCGACGTGATCACGCTGCTGGCCGATGGCGGCGCGGTGCGCGACCAGATGGACACCGTCGATCCCGCCACCCGGCTGACGCTCGGCTCCGCGCACGGCGGGTTGTCGTCCCGCGTCCTTTCGTTCACCGACGTGCCCGACTACTTCCGACAGCGCGTTTCGGGAAGACGGCTACACCCTCACCTTCAACGAGCGAGTCCCCAACAACCGGTTGATCGACGCCGTCTCGGTGCGGCCCTCCCAGTACATGGAGTGCGTCTTCGCCGTCGATCGGCGGGGCCTGTGGGTGTCGCAGCAGACCTTCACGGTGGGGGGGCCGCAGACCTACGGCTTCGAAGCGCTCGAGCTGCCGGGCTTGAGCAACGACGATTGCCGGCCACCGGACGCCACCACCCAGCGGATCACCCGCCTGGCCCCGCTCGGGCGCGAGTGGCTGGCGGTCTCGACCACCGGCCTCGACGGCGGAGGCCAGAACGTCGGAGTCCTCGACTTGCGTCCGATGTGGGCGCGAAACGACCCCGACACGTTCTGCACCACCTTCGCGGGAGAAGCCTGTCTGGTCTCTGACCGGATTCCGATCGAGTGGCAGATCAAGCCCTGTGCGGTCTGCGCCGGCGGCCAGTTGCTGGATTTCGCGGTGGTCCCGGGCGCGCCCGGCCTGCCCAACCTCGAGGTGCGCTGCGGCGGCAGCGACGGTGGGACGGGCGGCTTCTTCATCGTCCGCCGGCGCAACGCCAGCGCCGACTGCACCAGCG